>JAFZFH010000024.1 GCA_017555965.1 Bacteroidales bacterium | reverse complement strand
TTGAGTTTTGTCTCTTTGCCGTTTGCCAATTTCACTTTACATGGCACAAAGACACCGGCATAAGTTCCAGATTTGAAAGCAGAATCACATTCTACAAGTGTACAACCTTTATATGCCTTCGATATTGCTGCGAGGTCCACTCCCCTAAGGACAACTTTAAGCTGATCCTCATCCCATTCATAGCAGCGAACATCTTCTTTACAGTCTCATCAGCTGATGCGTATGATGCATTGTCCGGCAATGAGGTGACAAGGACACATGAATATACTCTTGACGGCAATGTGATTACTTTGAATACAGCTTCTACTGACAGCGCACATAGCCCAAGTTATACCATCACTGAACTTGATGACAATGATATGTCCTGGCAGAAGGTCGGCACGACTTATACACCAGGCTCAAACGACAGTGATTATAAACATTTCAAGAGAAAAGGCTAGCCCTGTATATGCTTATAGGTTGAATTTTCGGAATGTATGAGACATTCAGTATCTGGAGGATGCTTCTGATTGGAGCGGTATTCTCAGGAATAATGTTAGGGTTCAGCGAGTGGCAGAATTCTAAAAAGAAGTAGAATATCTTCCGATGACCGCGTCACTATCGGCAGATGAAGATGAGACTCCATTGTATATCTGGAAGGATGACAAGTCGGTCATTGCGTTGGTCAGCTATAACTATTCCGATATGGACGGATATATAGGAAGCTATGTGACTTATATCAAGAAGTAACGATACCGTCAAACTTTTATTGCCTGCAATACGTGGCGATTGCAGGCAATTTCTGTATCTTGCTGCGTGGATGTAAGATTCACTTAAGGCAGTGAAAGACTGCAAAAATTTTCACTATTGATTATCAATCGTTTAAGGGGCCGGATTGAAAGATTTTTTTTGGTGTGTGTAAGACAATTTTATGTGGATGTTCCAGACGATTTGAGTATATTGCAGACTGTATATACATTATAGTAAGACCGCTGGCGGGATTGATGAACCTTTAATTTTTAAATCATTATGAATCAAAAAGATTTTTTGATCCTGACCAAAGGCCGGGCTGTGTGCCTCTTGCTGGACACAGCAATCAGATTGCTGGCAGAGATGGACTTTAAGAACGAAGTATCAGATGCTGTACGCAATGAATGTTCTACGGATATTTACAACATCATTGTGCAGGTGGCGACAATTTCCTGCGGCAAAGACACTTGGGGTGATGTGTATGATTTCCTGATCAGCATAGGTGTTCGCGTGTCATCCGACCTTAATCTTGAGATGATGTATATGGAATCTATATCCGAGATTAAGCCTTCTGATGAAAGGCATAACTGATTTTCTAAAATAATTCTTACCTTTGCATCATTGGTAAAAAATAACATCATCAAATATTAGCATTTGCTATTTATTCGGGCAATCTGAAACCTGAGAAATTTCAATTTGTTACGACCGGATAAGTTGGTAAATGCCTGCGCGTTTGCGTGGGCTCGACTTATCATCGTAATATGGTTTTCTCAGGACCACAGATGCTGATAAGTTTCTGCCCACGCAATTTTTCGTTAAATATCCCTAAAAACCCGTAAAAATTTGGAGTGTGTGACACGATGATTACCTTTGCTGTGTAGAAATCGTGAGAGAGATATGAAGGTGTTGACATTTTTTACGGTCAGAGGTGGGTCTGGCAAGACGGTGCTGAGTGCGGCGTTTGCATCATACGTGAGTTATATTCTCGGTAAGAGGGCTATGGTGCTTGACTTTGACGGACCCGAATACAATCTATTTAATATGAGATTGAGGGAGCTGAGCCTTATGAAGGAAGGTGATGCCGAGTGCGACAGGGATGGGCTGTATATTGTGGAGAAGGTGGAGAACACCGACAGCGACAGCCTCGACAGGTTTGCAGAGAGCATCAGGAGAATCAAGGAGCAGTTCGATTATATCATTCTGGATTTCCCAGGATCATTTTCAAAAGACGATGCCATATGCCATCTGGCTACTGCAGGAGTGATCGATATGGTGGTCATCCCTGTGGAACTGGATGCCATCAGCATTTGTTCAGCAAAGACCTTGTCGCAGATATTCGAGGAGACAGGGTTGAAGACACTACCCTTTTTCAACAGAGTGCACGGCAAGGAAGATCCTGCCTTATATGGCAGGCTGCGTGAATGGTTTGAAAGGCACGGAGTGAGAGTGTCGGAGGCTATGGTGAAGAATTCCATTGCTATGAAGAGAGAGATGGGAGCCAAAGGGTTCCTGAGGAGCACTATATGTTTCCCGGAAAAGGAGATAAGAGCGAAGAATCCGGGCATTATTAACTTGTTTGAGGAGATTGTGAGGTATGAGGAGAGAGGAGTTCAAACGACAGAAGATTCCTGATGGCCTGGTGCCTGTTGTCTGCGTAGAGCCTATCGCTGTGCCGGAACGGTTCAAGGTGTGTTGTGATGAATCGGAAAAGGAAGCGAAGAAGGTCAAGCAGAGGAAGGAATCAATAATAGACAAGTTCGCGGTGAAGACCAGTGAACTTGATGAAATACAAGAAGTAATTAACGGACATTAGTGATGAGGATTAGAGGAGAGAGAAATGTCGCGTTGGGATTGCTGTTTCTGGCATCTCCGGCATTGATGGCACAGGATGCCATTTCGTTTTTGAATGAGGCGAATATGCAGATCAGGTCTGCCGGTTCGCTGATCTATCAGGTGGTGATTGCAGTTCTGAGCATCATCGCAATCGTATCGCTGATCACAGTGGGCATCAAACTCTACAGCGGAGATCAGCAGTCTGCAAACAAGGCACTGGGATGGTGCGGAGGAATGATATTCTGCATCATTGCCGCCCTGGTGCTGAAAAACTTCATAGGACTATGAGGTGCAAGGTCTATAGGAACCTTGACCGCCCTTTTTCTCTGTTCGGGATCAAGGGTAGGTATATCATTGTCGCTGGCGTAGCGGCAGTGATTGATGTTGTGGTGGCTATGATTATCGGTTCGGTATTCGGGAGCGTAACCGGTATGGCTGCGGCTGCCGTACTGTTTGCAGCCGGATATATGGCAATCGGTGAGATTCAGCAAAGATTCGGGACAAAGGCAATTGACAGGAAGATTGCCGGGCTGAGTATTCCTAAACATATCATAATGAAATATAAAGTATGGAAAAGATAGACATCAGAGATTGCTTCCCCGTGATGAACGGTGGAGATGGAGTCATCCTATCGAAGAGGGGTGACATTTGTGTCGGGTGGGAGATGTCGCTTCCTCCGGCTTTCAGATGCAACGAAGAAAAGTATGACAGCATTATCAATACGCTAAATGCGGCCATTGCATTGCTGCCGGACTACAGTATCGTGCATAAGCAGGACATATATATGAAAAAGAAGTATGCTTCTGAAAGGGCGAAAGGACTGCTGGATGAGGCATACGAGAGTCATTTTGACGGAAGGGAGTATCTTGACCACAGGTGCAGGCTGTTCGTGACATTCTCGAATAAGAACAATGTGAAAGGCAGCCCATCAGGAATTGCCGGAATAGGTGCAGGCAAAATTCCGGGCAGCGAAGGCATTGCCAAAATGCTTGGGACGGCAGAGCAGTTCGAGAGTGTGGTAAACAGCAATCCGTTACTGGAACTGAAAAGGCTTGCAGAAGAGGAAATATTCGGGAATGAAGACACCCCGGGCATTCTCCAGGATTATCTGAATTTCACGGATGGCGGTGAAGATGTACTGTCGGACATTGCTGCTACTGGAGCAGCTATGACTGTCGGTGACAAACGTGTGGGATGCCATCTGATTGCCGATCTGGACCAGTTGCCTGCGGAGGTGGCTTCGTGCAGAAGAGTGGCTTCGCTAAGTACTGACAGTTCTGCCGTCAATCTGTCTTTTCTTTACGATATAGGACAGGAACTTGACTGCGAGCATATTGTGAACACATTTATCTTGAGGGAACCGATCAAGGATGTACATAACAGCCTGGATGCGAAGAGAAGACAGATGATGTCGATGTCGGCACGGTCTGCAGAGAACAGGATGTATGCAGATGAGATCAATGAGTTTCTTGAAAACTCTGCCTCGGAGCAGATGTTTACGGTAAAGTTCCATATAAACATATTGTCCGGCGAGCCTGCCGATGAGTCCGGTAGGGCAAGCGACATGGTGACTGCTGCCATCTCGAAGATGGGTATCACTCCTGTGCTGGACAAATACGACACTCCTTGCCAGTTCTGGGCTTCTATTCCGGGAAATGAGGCAGGCCTTGCATACGGAGAATATATGACTATGGAACTGACCTCTGCCTTGTGCATAGGCATATATGACGGAGATGAAGAAGGTGTATCGGATGGAGTGCTGAAGATGAGCGACAGGCTGAGACTTGTGCCTCAGAGATTCGATATTCAGGAAAAGGCTCTGGAGATGGGTCTGATTGAGAATTATAATGTGTTTCTACTGGGACCTTCAGGCAGCGGAAAGTCTTTCTTTATGAACAAATATCTGTGGTCGTGCTACACTGCAGGACAGCATGTATTTCTGATAGATGTGGGTGATTCGTATCGTGCCCTGTGCAATATAATACGGGAAGAAAGCAAAGGCTTGGATGGCACTTATTACACTTTTGAGAAGGGTAAGCCGATTTCGTTCAATCCTTTCAGGAATGTGGAGCGATTTAGAACTGCCGACAACCAGGCTCTGAACTTCCTGTTTACGCTGATGCTGACTTTGTGGAAGAACGGAAATGAGACTATGTCTTCTGCTTCGATGAAAATTGTAAGGGACAGCATCATTGCATTCATAGACAGGTGGGAGGCTGATGGCGACCCGGTATTCAATGATTATTACAGATTTGTAAGGGACGAATTCTGTCTCAGTCTTGGTGAAAAGGAGATTGGGAAAGAATATTTTGACCTTAAGGATTACCTGATCTCGCTGGAACAGTTCTATGAAGGTGGAGTGTATGATTACCTGCTGAACTCATACGATAATGCAGATATTCTGAATGACAGGTTCGTGGTATTTGAGATTGACCATATCAAAGGTGACCCTGTGATTTATCCGATTACCACGCTTGTAATTATGGATGCCTTTGCCGAGAAGATGGTATCGAACGGAGACTTCAAGGTGATGTGTATCGAGGAGGCCTGGAAAGCGATAATGGGCACTCAGATGGCTGCATATATGATGGAGTTGTGGAAGACTGCCAGAAAGCACAGGACTTCGGCAGTGGTGGTGACACAGGAACTGAAGGATTTAATATCATCACCTATCATTAAGGACACAATCTTGGAGAATTCGGCAGTGAAGATTCTGCTTGATCAGACCAGGTATGTGAACAGGTTTGACACTCTGGCAGAGCATCTGTCTCTGAACGAAGATGACAAGGCGATGGTGCTGTCGCTCAACAGGTACAGGAGGGGCTTCGGTGCCGGACGTGAGGTATTCTTTAATCTTGGGAACAGGCATTCTTTAGTGATGAGGCTGGAGGTATCTCCAGAGGAAAGGATTGCGTTTTCTTCACAGAAAAAGGATAAAGAGAGGCTTGCCAAAGAGGTGGAGAAGGCTGGGAGTTATGTAAAAGCCGTGAAACGGATTGCCGGTCACACCGGGAGATCCCCGGTCGGAGCCGGGGATGACGGTATGAGAAGAGGAGGTTCAGTATGAGACGGTGGATTATGGGGCTGGTTTTAAGTGTCGGTCTGCTGGCAGGGGGCAGCCAGAGAGCACAGGCTCAGTTGGCTACATTTGACTTCGGGAATCTGACTCAAGCGATCCTGTCGTTCCTTCAGGATGGCGACAATATGGCGATGAACACATCCCAGTTTCTTCAGAACCTTGGGGTGATGGAAGAGCAGTTGAAGTTTCTTCGGGAGATGAACGAGCGATACAGGGAGGTGCGTTCCGATCTGTATAGGGTTCAGGAAGTGATAAGGATTGCACAGACTTACGAGATGACTTTACGGATGTTCTCGCATTATGTGGAGAGGATAAACAATCTTGAACGGGATGACTTGAATTATTATCAGGTGAGGAATCTGGTGAATCAGGGGTTCCAGTTTCTGCTGATTGCTTCGAGGGAGGTGAAAAGGGCAAGAGAGTATCTGGATTCCAGAAACGAGATGAGCGAAGATCAGAGGCGTAAGGGCCTGCAGGAGTGTGACAGGCAGATGTGCAGGGCTAATGTGGCTATGTACAATCACATTATGGACAGTTATGGTGCTATAGACAGGGGGCGTATGGTGGCTGATACTGTGGAAAGCATCGATGAGGCGTTTGCAATTAAATGGTAGGGTTATGATGATGAATTATCTTGAGATGCTGGACAGCATCAAGTGGGGAATATTCACCGGAGAAATGGGTGGGCTGTATATGCTGGCTCGTGGTATTGCCTGCATTTGTGCCTGTGTATCGTTGATATGGTGGTACAATAAGTATATGAATGATCCGTTTGCTCAGCTGGACATCAGGTCGATAATCAAGGCTCTGGCTATCCTTGCCCTTACCTGGAATTTCTATACTATGGTTCTGATGCCGTTTGACCATCTGACCACTGCTGTGACAAGAGGAATAACCGCTTTCGTGGATTGCGACAGACAGGGATTGGATGAGAGGTATGCGGAACTGATGAGGAGTATCGAGGAGGACAGGAAAACCACCACTCTACAGGGAGAGTTCGAGCAGATGATGCAGAATGAGGTGGCCGATACTACCGTGACTTCAGGTATGTCGTTCGGCACAAGTTCCTATATGGAGTCTATTGCCGAAGAGACCGTTTCCAAAGGTGAGGAAATGGGATTCTGGGAGAAGCTTTGGGAAAGCATAAAGATGGGAGCCACGATGATTTTCAGTGTGCCGATGAGCAACAGCACAAGCATATTGTCTTGGGTGATAACGCTGCTCGCAAAGATAGTGCAGTATATACTGCTGGCCGTAAGCAGTGTGTTTCTGATCATCCTTGGACTTATCGGGCCTTTTTCATTTGCCTTGGCTCTTATGCCCGGATTCACGGGGAACATCCGTACCTGGCTTGCGAGATATATACAGATTTCATTCTGGATTCCTCTCGCCTCTATGGTGGATTTCGTGAATTTCAAGATGAGGGATATGATGATTTCATTCTTCTGGACTTCTACGGATGTATGGAAATTTGCTGCACCTACTCACCTAATCATATTGGACATTGTGACGATCATCTGTCTCCTTGCGGTGCCAAGTATGAGTTCGTGGGTGATTTCAGGCTCAGGTGGCGGCGGTGTGATGAGGTCTGCCATAAATACGGCAGCGAAAGCGTTTATGTTATCTAAATAAGTGTTGTATGAATAAGATTCAATTATTGACGAAGGACATCGAGAAGTCCTTCAAGGGGCTGAACAGGCTGACGTTGGTGTGTGTCTGCCTTTCATTCATTTTTTCTCTGGTCGTGGGGCTGGCAGCCCTGAACTACGCGGAGAGGCAGAGGGAAAAGATTTATGTGCTGGACCAGGGAAAATCGCTTCTGCTGGCATTGCAGACCGATGCGGTGATGAGCAAGGAACTGGAGATAAAGGATCACGTGAGCAGGTTTCACGAACTGATGTTTACGCTCTCACCACAGAAAAAGACCATTCAGGAGAATCTTGACAGAGCCTTCAACCTGGCCGACAAGTCGGCTTATGAGTATTCGCAGGACCTTGCAGAGAAGGGATATTATTCACGGCTTGTGTCGGCGAATATATCCCAGCAGATGATTGTGGATTCGGTGGTGTTTCAGGGTAATGGGTATCCGTATCAGGTGAAGACTTTTGCCAGGCAGTATGTGATCCGTGAAAGCACGATGAGTGAATACGCCTTTGTGAGCTCGTGCCAGGTGCTGAATGCGTCGAGGTCGGATGTGAATCCGCACGGACTGATCATTGAGAAGTTCGTTGTGCTTGAGAATAATCTTGTAGAAACCAGAAAAAGATAGTGTGATATGAAGGATAAGAAATCTTGGATGTTATTTGTGTTGATGCTGGTTGCCCTTGTAGGGTTGCTGTGGCTGGTGTTTCTGCCTGGCTGCAGAGATGAGACGGCAGCGGAAAAGGTGGCGATGGATGTGCCAGAAGGAATTGCCGAAGAGATTCCGGAGAGCAAGAGGGAGGCTTATCAGGAGAAAGGCAGGAAGAGTGTTTCGACTGATGAGTATTTTGAGATGCTGATGGCGGAGGAGGAGATTTCGCTTGTGTCGTCAGAGAAGATTCCCGGTCAAGCCGGGAATGACGGTTACGGAGCCGGGGATGACGGGCAGGACGTATCTGGTCGGATGGATGGTGTTATGGTGCAGCCGGGGAAAGGAGGATCTGCGGCTGAAAGGGTGTTCGGGCCGGCTCCGGTAGAGCGTAGCGTGCCAAAGCAGTCGGGAGGTTCTTCAGGTTCCGGTGATTCTTCAGGGGCTGGCGGCTATTCGGGGGCTGTTCGGCAGGGGCAGATGAGTGAGGAAAAGCAACTGGAGTATGACAGGAAGAGGGCTGAAATGGTGCGTGATGTGATTACAGGTACTTCATCTGAGGCAGAGGGGGCATCCTCTCCTGACAGCGTGGATGAGGATGAGGTGAAACTGAGATACCATTCTGATGATGATATTGTGTTCTCGTTGGATGATGAATTTACAGATGATGGTGTCAATTATCCGGAAGATAGCAAGAGGCCTTTCCGATGTATGTTCATCAGGGATGAGAAGTTGAAGGAAGGTCAGAGGGTAACTTTGAGACTTCTGGAGACTTACGAAGAGAATGGAGTCCGTATTCCGGCGAATTCACATCTGAATGCGATCTGCAAGATAGGCAACAGGCTGGAATTGAATGTAAAGAGTGTGGAAATGAACGGGAAGATCATCCCGCTGAATCTATATGCTTATGACACGGACGGATTAAAGGGTATCTATTGCCCGGAGACATCATCGAACAAGAATGCGAAAAAGGCTGAGAACGACGTCTTGAGTGCATCGGGAGCGACATTCGGAGGGCTGGTCGGAGACATTGCGAATACGATAATCCGCACTGGAGTCAATATCGCGAGGTCTTCTTCCGGAGAGGTGTCGGTGAATGTGTCATCGGGATATGAGTTTTTTCTGGTAAAATCTGAACGGAGGTAAATGATATGAAGGGATTGATGAGTATTGTGATTATGTGTTTGTTGGGGTGCAGATGTATGGCTGCGGAGGGGTGTGATACTCTATCAGTGTCGCTTACGCAGACAGTGCACCTTCGTTTTGCGTCTGAACTGAAATATGTGAATCTGGGAAACAGATCGATGGTGGCGAAGATCATCGACGGAAGTAAGGATATTGTTGCGATCAAGGCTCGGGAGGCATTTGATTACTGTACGTCGGTAACCTGCCTGGAGTCGAACGGACAGATGCACACTTTTGTAGTGAGGTATGATGAATATCCTTCATCACTTTTGATTGACACCAGAGGGAAGGAGAGTGCCGGGATTGAGACGGTGTCTGAGATTGCCGATATATCCGGCCAGGGTAAGGAACTTTATCATCTGGGATGCAGCGGATATGACATTTCCCTGCAATGCGACAACATCTTCATCAAGGATGATATGCTGTATATCTCCATTTCGCTGAAGAACGGGTCGCAGGTGAGTTATGAGTTTGATGACCCGCGATTCTCGATCGAGAGCAGAAAGAAGACTAAAAGAAGTCTGGTGTATGAGAAGAGCGTGATTCCTCGTTGTGTATATGGTATGGGGCCTGTGGAGCCTGATGGAGAAGGGCATATCGTGTTTGGCTTCGACAAGATTTCGCTTGTGAAGGGGCAGGTGCTCCGGATATTCATATATGAAACTGGAGGGTCAAGGAATTTCGTGCTTACTTTGGGAATGAACGACATAAACAAGGCAAGAAGGATTTAGGCCTTCTTGTTATTGTTTTCCTGAAAGAGCTGGAGGGCGAGATCGACATCCACGATGATTTTCCTGCCGTTCTGGGATATGGCTTCGGTGATCACATTATCCTTGAGATGTTGAGCTGTGGAATGAGCACAGCCAAAGAGGTCGCAGATGCCTTTCAATCCATAGACATAGCGTTTGACCGGAATCGGTTCCTGAGCAGGCTGTTCTTGTTTATCGGCAAAGCAGGATGCCACCAATGCCTGGAATTGCGATACGGTGAGCATCATCAAAGGGGTGTCTGATTTAATAGTCTCCATAAATTACTCCATCTTTACTGTGTAGGCAAAGGTGGAGTAATTTCTTTAATTCGCAAATTTTTACAAGTATTTTGGAGTCTTTTAGAGTTTTATACGGTTTTTCTATCGGAAAACTTGCTCATTGCATCTGCTTTTGTCTTGTCGGTGATAGCGATGTATGGCCGCATTGCCGCTTCGTTGGCGTGTCCTGTGATCTTGCGGATCACTGTGGTCGGGATGCCCATTTCGAGGGCGGCACAGATGAATGTTCTTCTGCCACCATGAGTGCCGAGGACAGCCCATTTCGGATGGACTTCATCGTATCTGGCGTTGTCCTTATAGTAACTGTACTTTACCGGAGTGGTGAAACCGCATAGTTCGCAAATATCTTTCAGGTATTCGTTCATCTTCTGGTTGGATATGACCGGAAGAGCGAGATTGCCGGGATAGTTCTCATCTTCGTATTTCTGAAGGATGGTGCGTGAGTAGGCGTTGAACGGCACTTTCAGGGCACAATCGGTCTTTTCGGTGATGACGTTGATTCCGTCCTCTGTGATGTCTGTCCTTTTGAGGGCTGCCATATCGCTGTAGCGGAGACCGGTAAAGGCACAGAAGCAGAAGAGATCGCGGGTCTTGATCAGGGATGATCGGTTCTGCACGACCTTCTTATATATCTTCCCGTTAATGTCCTTCAGGCGGACTTCCGTTCCGTCTTTAGGGACATCGAAGTTGTAGAGTCTGAGCAGTTCATCCCAGGTAAGGAAAACGACTTCTTTGTCGATGAGTTTGAATTTAGGCTTGAAGGTGATGAAGTCGGCCGGAACTTTCACGCCGATCTCCATTGCACGACGTAAGAACCATTTGAGCATCTTCAGGTCTTTCTGAATAGAGACGTCCTTCATATCGAGTTCGGCACCTTCATAGGCGACAAATTCGCTGAGTTTGTCAGAAGTCCAGTCGGCAAAGCGTGTCTTTGCTGCGAAGGATACAAGATGCTTCCTGAAGGTATTGTGCTTCTTGATCGTGCTGTCTGACCACTTGCATTCCACCCTTGCTGTGGCTACGATCTTGTCAAAAGTCTCGTAGAAGTCGTGCTGTTCCTTCTTTGGCTTGCCGGTCTTTCCATAGAGGGTATCGCGAAGAATATCCTTTAAAACCTGCCTTGTTGTGGGTGTGCCGTTGTTGCTTGTCTCGAAAGTGCTGAAGGCCTTTGCGATAGCATCAAGTTTGTCGTTGATTTCGTTGAATTTCAAACCTTTGGCATTGACGGCTCCTTTCTTAACTTTCTGTTTGGCGTCGAGCCAGTAATCTGGATTGATGGAGATGCCGATGGTGGTCTGGATACGGGTGTTGGCGATGTGTGCAGACATCGTGATGGGTTTTTCGCCGGATTTAAGAGGGCGAGATGATAAGTAAAATTGTAGTGCCATAGCGCAGTTTTTTAAGGTTACTACTGTGTGTAAATCCCAACAAACTGTGTGTAAATTCTTATTAAAACTGTGTGTGTTTGGGGCTACTGCCGAAACCATCAAAAACAGGGGTCAGAAGTTGCACGAACTGTGTGTAAATTTTCTGACAACTGTGTGTAGATTTCGGGCAAACTGTGGTTAAAACTGTGTGTTGTTTTTCTGTTTTCACTGTGTGTTTTTCTTCAAATTTCTAAAGGGTTTTTCACGTTACCAAATTTTTGCAGTTTTTTGGCAAGTTTCATTCACCTCTGAAAATTTACCCACAGTTTTAACCACACTTTTAACCACACTTTTTGCAAATTACTTTCAAACTCTATCGTACCCTAAAAAACCAAATCGGCCTCTGAGTTATCTCAAAGACCGATTCATCATACTTTAATAGACTATATAAGACTATCTTTGTGCTCCCCCAGGGGCTCGAACCCTGGACCCCAACATTAAGAGTGTCGTGCTCTACCAACTGAGCTAGGGAAGCTTTTGTTGAATTGCTTCAATATGTTTGCGTTACCGCTTTTGTGCTCCCCCAGGGGCTCGAACCCTGGACCCCAACATTAAGAGTGTCGTGCTCTACCAACTGAGCTAGGGAAGCAGTAATTTATAGAACTTTTGTGATTCGCTTGGGGCTCGAACCCAAGACCCCAACATTAAAAGTGTTGTGCTCTACCTACTGAGCTAGCGAATCAATCCTTGGTCCAAATCCGTGCCTCAAACGAGTTTTTTCGAATTGGACTGCAAAGGTACACTTTTTTTCTTAACCTGCAAATTTTTCAGAGCTATTTTTCAAAAAATCTTACAATTTGTAACTCCCCGCAGGATTTTGTACCAGATAAGGGCCGATAAAGGCACAAAAAAGTTGCCGGACAAGCCGGCAACCCATTCATTATGCAAAATTAGAAAGCGATACCAAGTTTAAATCCAAGGTTATTGATACCCTTGATATCGAATGTACTGTTCTGGTTGGATGCATAACTGTAGTATGCTGCAACCTGGAAGCCAAGGTCTGTTGTCTCGAATGGGAAGAACGTCATTCCCACCTCAGGCGAGATGTAGAATCCCCAGTTATCCTTAGGACAAACGAAGGTTGACATATAGATGTTCTGAGCTGAGTATTCTGCACCGATCTTTGCCTCTGCATATGGCTGGAATATCCCGCGAAGGAATCTCACCCTGAATGTACTTCCGAACGGAACCTGATAAATTGATTTATCGAGGTCTGTTGTAAGGGCTGACTTATCAGCAAAGGTATAGGTCTGCTTCGGATAATACTGATTGTTAGTATTGAAACTTGCGAAACCACCGACCGCAAACATTGGTGTAACATAGTAGCCGGCCTCAAGATATGCACCATAACCCTGTGCAGTTTCTGCGAAGGAGTTGCCCGGTGTTCCGTTGAACTGCCAGCCGCCGTTCACATAAGTCTTCTTACCCATCTGGGCATTGGCATCAACTGCGAAAAAGATCATCGCCGCTGCCAATATATATATGATTCGTCTCATAGTCTGATATATTTAAAATTATTTCTGAGTAGTATTTCGTGTCAGGTATGGAGACTGAGCAAATGCCTGATCCACAGAGCTCTTCATATTATTGATGTCATCCTGAGTTGAATATCCGGCAGGACCGCCGATATAGCAAGACCAGATGATCTTCAATGCCTGACCTTCCTCTGTATTCAAGTCAACCATTTCAGCCAAGAAAGCATTGGTTGTATAGGTATAGGTCACAGGATATGGATAGTACCAGCCATACCAGTTACCCCAATAGCCAGAAGGCCAATATCCTGGATAATCAAGCCACCAATATGGGTCGTTATTGTAGTACTGAACATATCTCTCTGTCTTGATGACATATGTAAGCTGGATTCCAAGATCTGCGTCCGGATTTGACGGAGTGTAGATATATCCTGCCTTCTCCATATTTGTTCTATATGCCTGAATCAAAGCAAGGGCATTGTTGGACTGAGAGTACTGAGGCTTTTCAGACTGACCGATGATAAGCAAGCTATCAGCAATATCAAAAGTCTGAAAATCAGCAAAGTTCACATTCTTCGCAGGTTCTGTGTATACGAGATATTCCGAATCACCATCCTGTGGATATGGCTCTTTCTGGCAAGCTGCTGCCAAGAGGGCCAATGTTGAGAAAATTAAAATTCGTTTCATATTATTTGTGTTTAAGTCCGTTTCTATAGAGTTGCTCCTTCGATTACGTTTGAATTCTCATAAGGGACAATATTTCCCTGAAGCCAAATTGTGTTGGAGTTGAAGTTTGGATAGATAGTAGCCGAAGCGCTGTTTGTTCCGGGTATCATATATATTTCAACCTGAGCATTCACACCCACGCCCATCACATTGAATGAATAGGTAATGCGGCCATTTTTGTCAGTCTTGAATTCTTGGCCTGTCATCAAACCTTGAACAGTCACACCGCCTACACCATTAGGGCCTGAAGCAAAGTTGCTTGGGGAGATCTGCACCACTGCCCTATTACCCTTGACTGAAATGAAATTTGTGGTAGTGTTAACAAAGGTGGTCATACCGCTTTTGAAGGTAACCTGCTGCACTTCAAGAACGAAGTCCTGATTGCGGACAGCTGCGGTCGCCTGTACACCGGCAATGGAATCTGTCAACGCACGCATCTCTTCATTCTGGTGCTCACGGGCTCTGAACTCAGCCATATCCTTATGCCACTGATCCATCCTCTCCTGTCTTGTGGAGGCACGGGTTTTGGGCTGAGCTTTAATATCGGGGGCAATCACTGAAAGCCCGGCGACTATGACCATTAAGGTCAGTAAAATTCGTTTCATATGCTGATAATTTAAAATTATTCAAAGCAACTTTTGGCAAAGTATGAGCCAAAATCGCATCAAAGTCCAGAAAAGATTTTGTAACTTTGATGTTTGAGTAACTTAAATTGGACAGATATGGAGCGGATTGAAAAACTTTTCCCAAGATTCGATGCCTCTGGTCACGAGATGATCAAGAAGGCATATGATATTGCAGAAGAAGCACTTAAGGAGCATACACGAAGCAACGGACATCCTTTCATCGAGCACCCGATTGCAGTGGCTAAGATTGCTGACGAGGAAATCGGTCTTTCTGCAGAATGTATCGCTGCTGTATTTCTTCACGAGGCCACAAGATTTCATCCTGAGACAGACATCAAGGGCTTTGGACAGGATGTATAGACCATTGTAGATGGTCTCAACAAGATTTCCACCATCAATCCGCGAGATACGAGACTTGAGGCCGAAAACTACAAGAGGCTGATCGTTTCATATTCCCGCGATCCACGAGTTACAGTCCTTAAAATCGCTGACCGTCTTGAGGTTATGCGATCTCTTGAGATATTCCCGAAAGCATCACGTGAACGCAAGGTTCTCGAGACTATGATGCTGTATATTCCACTCGCCCACCAGCTTGGACTTTACAATATCAAGAGTGAGCTTGAGGATATATATTTCAGATATGCAGATCCTGAGCAGTACCGCTCAATAACAAATAAGCTCAAGAGTACAGAGGGCGACCGTCAGAAGCTGATGACTCAGTTCATTGAGCCGCTCAAGCAGAAGCTCATCGATGAGGGCATCAATTACAAGCTGAAGGTACGCACCAAGACTGCCCTTTCTATCTATAAGAAGATGCAGAAGCAGAAGGTATCGTTCGAGGGTGTCTTCGATGTTTTTGCAATCCGTTTCATCATAGATTGTGAAGAGGATAGAGCAATTGAGCACGCTCTCTGCTGGAAGGTCTTCTCATATGTGACAGAGGAATACGAATCTGACACTAAAAGACTCCGTGACTGGATTTCCAATCCGAAGCCGAACGGATATGAGTCGCTTCACATCACTGTAAAGAACCGCGAGGGAAGCTATCTTGAGGTCCAGATCCGCACAAAGCGAATGGATGATATGGCCGAAAGCGGTCTCGCATCACACTGGTCATATAAGGGCATACGCCACGAGGCAACTCTTGACAAATGGCTGACTGCTGTGCGCAAGGCGCTCGAGAGCCCTATCGGTTCAGATAAGGACCCGATGGCAGCCTATTATGAAGATGAGGTTCACGAGCTTCCTACCAAGGAAATATTCGTATTCACCCCTGCAGGAGAACTCCGAAAGCTTCAGGCTGGGGCGACTGTCCTGGACTTTGCATTCGACATCCACACAAACCTCGGTGTAAAGTGCACTGGAGGTAAGATCAACGGCAAGGCAGTGCGTATCAACGAGAAGCTGAAGACCGGAGATGTGGTGGAGATTATGTCAGGAAAGAACCAGAAGCCTTCTCCTGACTGGCTGAATATTGTGGTGACCACCAAGGCCCGCAACAAGATCCGCCAGAAGCTCAGTGAGGTGGAATTCCAGAAGGCGGCAGATGGAAAGGAGATGCTCGGGAGACGTCTTAAGAACTGGAAGATGGAGCTTTCAGACGACGTTATGGCCGAGCTCCTCAAGAGACTTAAATACAAGACCATCAATGCGTTCTACGCAGCCATAGGAGAGGAGGAACTCGATGTGGCTGATGTGAAGAATCTGATCTTGGAAGTTACTTCGGGTGACAATCAGGCAGCACTTGCAGAGACTGACAAGAAAACCACTAAACCGGGAGTCAGTGAAAGCAAGGGCAATGACGACATCCTTATCATTGATGCAAAGAATGTACGTGGTATTGACTACAGGATGGCCAAGTGTTGTAACCCAGTGTTTGGAGATGACGTATTCGGCTTCGTAACAAGGACTGAGGGTATCAAGGTTCACAGAATGTCGTGTCCTAATGCAGGACGATTGATGGATATGTATCCGTATCGCATTCAGAAGGTGAAGTGGAGTGAAACACCAAGCAGCGGCAACTTCCAGACAGGCCTGCGTGTGACAGCAGCTCTGGAGCCTTCTGTGATTAATGAGATTATGGATATTGTCAATTCATTCAGGGCGTCACTCAGAATGTTCAACGTGACAGAGAATGACAGACAAGGCACTTATGATATCACTATGAAGATTGCTGTGCCAAGCAATCTGGAGCTGGATAAGGTCACTTCTCAGATCCGTAATTTAAGGAATGTCATTAAAATAAACCGCATCTAGATTACCACGGCCCTGCGGGCCTCGTAATGACGTTATACTATGATTAATATTGAAGAAAGAGTAGCGAAGGCCAAGAGGCTATTCAAGGAAGAGGGATATAATTGCTGCCAGGCTGTTGTTCTGGCATATAATGACGTGTTCGGCATAGACAACGACACTGCCGCAGCGCTCTCATCGGGATTTGGTGGCGGTATGGGACGTATGCGTGAAGTCTGCGGAAGCGTAAGCGGTATGGTGATGTTGGCTGGACTTATGGCTCCGGCAGCCGATCCGTCCATCAAGGTGGACAGGACGCGCAATTATGCTTTGGTTCAGGAAATGGCAGAAGAATTCAGGGCAATGAACGGTTCTATTGTCTGCAAGGAGCTCCTCGGCCTCGTCCCTATGGGATCTCAGGCCGCTGCCGCAAAAGAATCACCAGAACCTTCTGACAGGACACCAGAATACTACAAGAAGCGTCCTTGCGAGGAACTAGTAGGAATCGCAGCCAGAATTGTCGGAAAACGTATTATAGATGGATTTCAAGATTAACATATCGAAGAAAACACATCCATTGGTAAGAAATATTTACTAAATTTGTTGGATAAAATCATACAGATGGACTATAAAAAAACACACAAAGCGCATCCTTGGCACGGAGTAAGCCTCGGAAACAATGTCCCTGAAGAGGTCAGAGCATTCATTGAGATTGTGCCTACTGACACAGTAAAATACGAAGTTGACAAGGAGACAGGCTATCTCACAATTGACCGTCCCCAGAAATTTTCCAATATCGTACCTTCCCTTTATGGTTTTCTCCCAAGAACATATTGTGGTCCCAAGATGGCCGAGCTCACTAACAAAGCTCTTGTAAGGACTGACGTTGAAGGTGACGGCGACCCTCTTGATATTTGTATCCTGACAGAGAAAGACGTGACTCACGGTGATATCATTGCAAAGGCACGTCCGATCGGAGGCCTCAGACTGCTTGACCATAATCAGGCTGACGACAAGATTATCGCTGTTTTGATGAGTGATGCTGTATATGGAATGATGACAGACATCGAGCAGGTGCCCCCAGCAATCATCCGCCGCTTGATCCATTATTTCAGCACCTACAAGGATATCCCTGGAGAGCACACTGAACGAATGAAGTTCATCAGCATCTACGGACCAAATGTTGCAAAGGATGTCATCCTCCGCTCAATGGAAGACTACGAAGATTATATCGCTAAGAAATAATTCAACACTCATAATACAAGCTCAAATCCTCAGAAACGACACATTTCAAGGATTTGAGCTTATTTTTTGCCTCCAAATCGAGAAGGGTATCTGCTACATTTTTAGTCTATTTTGTAGCAGATACCCATAAAATACTGAGTACCTGCTACGTTTTGCTAGGCAAAGTGTAGCAGGTACTCCTCATAAAAAGAGGCCGACAAATTAGTCGACCTCATCACTTATTAATATATCGCAAATTATGCGCGACCGTTTGAACCAAGAACGTTTACGATCTTGTGGATGTACTGCTTCTTCATATTGTCACGAGCAGGACCAAGATACTTACGTGGGTCGAACTCAGCTGGCTTAGTTGCGAATACCTCGCGGATAGCAGCTGTCATAGCGAGACGTGAGTCAGAGTCGATGTTGATCTTGCAAACTGCAGACTCAGCAGCCTTACGGAGCCAAGGCTCAGGAATACCGATAGCAGCCTTAAGAGCACCGCCGTACTTGTTGATAGTCTCAACCTCCTCCTGTGGAACTGATGAAGAACCGTGGAGAACGAT
>JAFZFH010000127.1 GCA_017555965.1 Bacteroidales bacterium | reverse complement strand
CAGGCCAGACTTTTGCCGTCGGCTTCCTTCAGATTCCGCTTCACAGCGGACACCCTTGCCTTTGGCTATATGCTTCCCGTCATTAGGGCGCATTCGGGACTTTCACCCGTTAGAACATGCCCGTGCTGGGCGTACTAAAGTTAACCCGGCTTTGATCAAAGTTGTCAAAGTCGGGTTAACTTTATTGAAGTCGATCAACTTCGTGTGAAGTTGTTTAACGTTGATTGAAGTCTTTAAAGCTGGCTTTCCAGTTCTTTGGCAATAGGTGTGTGACGTCAGCCTTTCCGCTTTCATATTCAGGGATTCTTCTGATTACATCCTCGAACCATTCACGTGGCTCTATTCCAGCAGACTTACAGGTAGCGATGAACGAGTATATCATTGAGGCTCTCACTGCCGAGGCGTCACTTCCGCAGAAGAGGTAGTTCTTGCGTCCCACGGCGAGGGGCCTGATTGCATTCTCAACACCGTTGTTGTCGATATGCCAGCTTCCGTCGTTCACATACATCGATAGTTTCGGCAGTCTCTTGAACGTGTACTCTATCGCAGTCCTCATCAGCGGTCCCATCGATGGATCGAAGTACTTCATCTGCATCCACTCTTCGAACTTGATGATCTGTGGATACGCCATCTCTCTACGCTTTTTCTTACGTTCTTCATTGGTCATCTCTGCCGTAAGCGTCTCGATGTGATACAAGTCACCGATATATACAAGAGCTTCTGAAGCAAGTCTCTCATTCTCTTTCATGGCATCAACGAACTTGCGTCTGGCATGCGCCCAGCAGCCTAGCATGGTCTTTCCCTCCATACCTGTGAACTTGCTGTATACATCATATCCATCACTTTGTATCGCTCCATGGTAGTCCTTCAGCAATGACATAGCCACCTGAGTGCCTCTCGAGCCCAGATCATAATGGAAGAACACGCCGGAGCCTGATGCGTCTCTGACACACCACATGTATCCTTTCCTCGTCTTGGACTTTTCATTGTCTATGACAGGGACTGTGCTTTCGTCTACTTGTATATAGGGAGCTGACAGGATGTCGACCTTCAGCCGGTCATATATGGGCTTGAGCTTCTCGCATACTGCGGCGTACCATCCTCCAAGCGTAGAGTCACTCACCGAGACTCCCATCTCACGGTATTTCTGTATGACCCTGTAGAACGGAAGATGATATACGAACTTCTGAACCAGGATATCTGCAAGGACGGACTCGGATGCCATACATTTATGAAGAGGAGCGGCAGGAAGATCTGCAACCTCAAAGATGCGACGTTCTGACTCAGGCTGCTGAAGGGACGCCTTTAGGACATACTTATGACGTACGATCCTGCGGATGTACATCTTCTGCGGAACCAGAACAAGGCTTTCTGTCACGAGCGGTTCCATTTCATTATACTCTTCGAGATTGATTCCTTCAGGGTAGATATGTTCTTCGCTCACCTCGAGCCTGGAAGTGTCGATAGGCTTGCGAACCTTGCGTTCATAGCCGTCAACCTTGAGAAGTTTCTCCCTCTTTTCTTCATCCTTTGCTATAGATGCATCCAGACGCTGCTGTTCCTGTGGGTCTATCTCTGTCGCAAACAGGCTCAGCTGGAGTGCATCAGGATTGATCGGTAAGCGCTTTTCCGAGCGGCTGCCATATAGTTGCTGCTCCAGGTAGGCAATGCGGTTGTCCTTTGACACTATCTTGCGGTCGAGATCAGCGATGCGGTTGTCCCTTGAGGTCACTGTGCGGTCGAGGTCGGCAATGCGACTGTCTTTTGAAGCTATGGCGCGATCAAGGTCAGCGATACGGCTATCCTTGTCTGCGAGTCTTTTTTCAAGCTCCGCATTCCTCTCTTCTAGCTGCCTTATGCGTTCTTCCAGTGTCATCCTGTGCCTCTGTTTCTGACTACAAGATACGAAAAAACGGCCACACAAACAAGTGTAGGGCCATTTTTCTTTGCTCTTTTCAGTAGATTTTGATGCCATTTCGCAGACATCGCAACCGGTAGTTCGGATCCTCTATGACATGACGTATCATACCGGCAAGATCACGCCATTCAAGTGCGCGGCTGACTGCTCCCTGCTCGCATGAAGGCAGACGGAGACGGCCATAGTCAAGCATCATCGCATAGATTACAAGACCTCCAGGTTCTTTACGCAGAAGCTTGATGCGGTTGCGGTTCTTGTTGACGAAGATGAATACGTCTCCGTTGCGCAGATCTGCTGACATCTGGTTGTTGACGATGCCGCTCAGCATGTGGAAGCTCTTGCGCATGTCGGTAGGCTCGGTGAACAGCCAGTACCGCATGCTGTCGTCCAGACTGAACATGGCTAGCGAAGGCTTGACATGATGATTCCCAGATGCTCACTGGTGAAGTTGCCCTGAATGCGCATTGCAGTGCCGGATTCGGTGCGAAGTTCCAGAGTCATATAGCTCTCGACAGGGATGCTCTTTCCCTTGCGTGAACTGGATGCAGATGCAGACCTTACCGGTTCTGAAAAAGTTAATCCGGAAGCATTGCCCAGTTGGATGAATGACCCTTCCGAAGTACTTTGTCGTGCAGTAAGCGCACGTCGTGCATAATAAAAGTTCGACTCCGAGATGTTGAGTTCATGCAAGCGCTGCTTGATAGTGATGCCGTTTTCCGAGCAATAGCTCTCGATCGACTGGATTTCTTCTAAAGTCATCATATGCGTTCCTTTTTAACGCAAAAGTAGCCAGGATCAATCCCGGCTACAAGATGCATTTCTTCGGAGGTTTACGTTGGGAGAAGCTAGCCAAGAGATATGGTCATAATTACTGGGCCAAGGGAGGACACAGAGACAAATTTCCTCAAGTTATGACATCTAAATACCCTATAAAGACTATGCAGCGCATCATTAGAAACGAAGCTGACAGTATCGTAACTCATGGAGCAGGGCATTTCAAAATCAAAGTAAATGATAAAGATATCAACTTTGTCTCCGTCCACACATGGCCTCAGAGATATGCCTATGGTATTGACCAATCAGAGATTGATTCGAATATTGCAGCAAACTGCGGCGACTACTATCGTCTTATGGAGTTGACATACATCTGCGAGCACACAATAGGCAAGGCAGCTGACTCTAAGAATGAATGGTGGATGATGGCAGGCGACTTCAACGCAGAATCATCTTTGGACAACGATAAATATAAATATCAACTTCCTGACACAAGATTCCTTGTACATGATTATATTCTAGGAAACACTCCATACAAGGATGTCATCAAGGAAAAACATCCAAATGAATTCAAGAGCACCACATTCTGGGATAACAGAATTGATTTTGTCTACTGTTCTCCTGCAATGATGAAGAATGTAACCTACGCCGATGTGGTACGTGATTACTGGACAAACATCCTCATGCAAGATCCGGAGACATCATTCAAGCATCCGTCAGACCATCGTCCTATCATGCTTACTGTGCAGATGGATTAAATTCTATCAATGGGAAAACCTAGTCGTTAAGGTCTGTCTTATTCCGCAAAAGCATGGCGATAGCCGCTAACCTTGTTCCAAGCGCCTCGCGTAAAGTCAGGAACTACTACCGGCATATTTCCATTCTCAAGTGAAAGACGTGTCAATTCAGGCAAGCAGCACCATTCTGCAAGGTCATAAACATCCATATCCAAAGGGAGACCATTGCGAAGGCAATAAATCAGACGGTAGTCCATAACATAGTCCATACCTCCATGGCCACCAACTTTTCGTGCCTGCTCCTCAAGTTCAACATGGATTCTATGTTTATATTTCTCCATCAAGGCTTTCTTGACGTCATCTGAAACCGGATTATGTGAATTAAGGTTCTCATGATCAGGAACATCATCAGAAGAAAGGCTCTCTGCCTTGAAAAGATACTGCTCCACCGGATACTTGTTTGCAAAACCGTTTGTTCCAGTCAGCTGATACTGTCTTGAGTACGGACGAGGATTCATCACATTATGCTCAATGAGGATAGTCTTTCCGTTTTCAGTTGAAATCATTGTCAATGTATGGTCTCCATTCTGGAAATCCTCGCATTTCTCTCCGGTCATACGTTCAACAATCTTTCCTCCTGTTACCGCCTTTGTATCCATTGAAACAAGAGTTTTCATTCTATCGCCTCTATGTATATCAAGAAGCTGGCAAGCAGGACCGAGGCCGTGAGTAGGGTACACATCGCCTCTGTTTGTGCGGTTGTATTTCAAACGCCAATTGTCCCAATATCTTTCCCAAAGTTCATCGAGATTATGGATATATGCTCCCTCGACGTGGAGCACCTCTCCGAAAAGCCCCTGCTGAGCCATGTTCAGGGTAGTCAGTTCAAAGAAGTCATATACACAGTTCTCAAGTTGCATACAGTGTTTACGAGTGCGCTCGGAGGTGTTGATAAGTTTCCAGATTTCATCAAGAGTCATAGCAGCAGGCACTTCGATTGCCACATGTTTGCCCTGCTCCATGGCATAAACGCCCATCTTTGCGTGATTCTCCCAGTCGGTTACCACATATATCAAGTTAAGGTCTTCACGACGACACATCTCCATCCACGCGTCTTCACGCCCCCAATACTCAGCCGCACGAGGAGCGCCATAACGTTCCAGACGCTCCTGTCCTTTTGCAACGTTAGCACTATCAAGATCACACAGAGCAATAACTTTCGCTCCCGGAATACGAGAAAGACGTTTTAGGGCACCTCGTCCTCTCATACCCAATCCAACGACACCGATCTTTACAGTATCTATAGGTTCTGCAGTCATAAGGATAGCATCTTCCTGTCCGGCAGGGCGAGCAGGAACATTAACAGTCAACACGTTGCTTTCGGGTGCACAGGCAGCAACAGCCATTATTACCACTAAGGAAAATAAGAATCTTTTCATATTTAACATTTTTACCAATTTACATCTTGAGTACAGACATAATACCACATTTTCTCAAAATCTTTCTCAGCAAAGGCTCGTATGCATTGGCATAGTTGGTCATACCGTAGTCAGACATATGGATGGCCTCCACGGTCATTTCTCCGAGCAGACCGATATCCTTATGACGAAGACGATAGAGGCCTTTAACACCTTCCTTACGCAACTGCTGATACACCTCTTCCAAAGCAGATAGAGCATGCCCCTGAGCATCTCTATATTTCTTATACACTGCACCATGAGGATAGCCGCAATGATCCACAAGAACTATCGGAGTATCGGGACGTTTTTCCCTAAGTTGACGAACAGCTTTAGCAAGAGTGTCCTGAAGTGCAGGAGATGGGATTGCGTAAGCGTTAGGCATTCCGTCAATGACATACACTGCTGCATCAATCTCCGTCAATGCTTGAATAACAGAGCTTTCAAATTTTGCACTGCCGGAAAAGCCAAGATTCACGATAGGATAATCCAGTCTGCGCTGAAGGATATTGGTCCAGGCCATCGCCGGACGTGATGCACATGCACCCTGACATATCGAAGTGCCGTATGCAACAATCGGTTTCAGAGAAGAGGCTTTCTCAAAAGCGAACTCAGCGTCCGTATCTACTCCTATCTCCATCCACTCTACTTCATTATATAGTGGCAGAAACAGAGTATATCTGTGATTTTCACCACTCATATTAAGAGGAGCAATATCAGAATAGACAAACTTCACGGTATCCTTGAATGAATACTTTGCTGCAAGCCACAGTTCTTTGCCATCTTTATCGGAGGTGTAAAGATCAACACCTGACACTCCCGTTGCTGGCATATGATGCATCTGCAACCTTCTTTTGACTCTATATCGTACCGTGATATTCTTTGAGTCAGTAGTAAAGCAGATGCTTTCGCCGGCAGTCTGTCGGCTCAGTCTGGCAACTCCTTTCGGTAAAGATCCAACGATTTTGTCTGGGAGTCTATTATAAATGCACTCTCTGGCTTCGCCTGAAAATGCCTGTCCCTGAACTACAGGGCATCCGGCATTTTCAGGATTATACCATTTTAATTCCTGTGCGGATATAAAATTACCGACCAATGCGCACAAAAGCGTCAGAATCATTTTGGGGGACATCTTTTTCCCTAGTATCATCATAAATTTAGAATCCTCTTTTACCAATACCCTTTTCCATCAGAACTTTAAGTTCATCCAGATATGTAGTATACACATCACGAGGGAGAGCGTCGT
>JAFZFH010000023.1 GCA_017555965.1 Bacteroidales bacterium | reverse complement strand
TCCACTAACGCTTCTGCTGAATCACTTAACTCTAAGATCAAAGCCTTCAGAATGCAACTGAGAGGTGTGTCAGATGTTAAATACTTTCTGTTCAGACTTACAAAGATCTATGCTTAGACACATACTTTTGCGACTGATCCGGAAGCTGTCGGAAATTCATTGAAACAGATAGTCAATTTATCTCCCAAAGCCAGTTCTCGATAGAACCAAATGTATACGGTTCCATCAGCAGCAATGCTTTTAAGCGAAACCTGCAAAGATGAATTTTTAGTGTCAACGAATATTCCTGCACCTTCTGGCAATCCACCTCGAACAGTTTTACCATCAAATTCCAATTCAAATCCCTTGAGAGACTTATATCCTTTATAGTCTATACTGCAAGTCGGATACTCAGGCTCAATAAAATCTTGCTTGATCGGTCTGCTGATTGGTTTGTCACCTTTATGTGAAAGTTTGATAGGAGATGACTGAGCATTGAATTCTGAATATGTAACTTCATAGATATCTCCCTGATTCAGCGGCTCCGAAGCATATAGATACCTGTCGCCTGTGGCATACTCAGTAACGGATGCATATAGGTCTGAAACTGTGACCTTGTCATTGTCGACATGATTGAACATAACCAGAAGCAGACCATCATCTGCTCCGATTCTCAATGGTTCTCCACCGTTTTTAATGATTTCGAGTCCTTTCATAATAATTTTCCTTGTTTCGAGGGTAGCTGTATTCATCTGGAGTAAAATTCTTTCTAGGAACACCGGAATCTATATATGTATATGTCCGCGTCCATGGGTATTTGCGCGAGATCATGGCACCGAAGATTCCAAGACCGCCATTTATGTTCGAATAGATATTGTCTCGCAGATAGATATCTAAATCAGAAATAGATGCCGATTGCTGTATGTCGATATATTTATACGCTTCCTGGAGATATCTGTCATAATCCTTTGACGGAGCTATGCAAAGAATATATCCTTTATCATCCGTATCTTCGGCAAAGCCCCAGTCTCCAACACCATTTTCACAGTAGTCCCCATTGAAATCTCCCGACAAATAAAATACCTGGGCTTTCTTTTCAGGAAGCCTGATATATGACTTATACATCGGCATCCCTGCTAAAGTTGGATAAAGTTCCATCTGATGAGCGCTATAGAACGAATCTTCAAACTTATAGCCTGGATGAAGTTTATACGGATTCGGCACATCCATCTGAGGCGGCTGATATCCATAGCTGACATTATTGTTCATAGTAGTCTTTGCATTGGTACAGATAAGCCCGGCAGCTACATGACTGCTGTTTTCATCATTATAGTCCATTGCAAATATCCATGCAGACGTTGAACTGTGAAACATCACATAGATGGTTTCAGATGAAGGAAAAGGCTCATCATCAGGCCATACTTTATAGAGCCAGTCCCCAGCAGGATCTGATTCAATCTTCCATCCTGACCAGGGCTCAATATAACTTCCAAAATGGGTATATTCCTTGGCGCAGAGAGGTGCATGTTCCTGCGGCATCTCCTGTTCTGAATAGATAAGGTCATATCCCGGCACCTGCACCTCAAGACGGTACGTAAGTCCTGGCACCGCAGCGTATTCCAATGTCCATTCGCCGCTTTCCTGCCTTGTGAATTCGCCTACCTGCACATCCTTTTCATATAGTATAGCCTTCGCTTCAGTCAATGCAGGAGCCTCGGAAAGAGATGCACCTTTTGTGAAGGAAAGGTTCAACACCTGTATAGGCTCATCACTCAAAATACACTCCACAACTACCTGAGGTGTCTCTTTCGCATCAAGAATCACATCCCTGACACATGAGGTCAGGCATGCGAGCGATATGGTCGCTAATATGATTATATGTAATATGGTTTTCATGTCAGAAGCTTATTCTATAGCTGAAGTTAGGCCGTATCGGCAGAAGGGCAATCATCTTCCAGCCTTCTGAAGCAGCATCGAAGTAGAGCATGAACGGGTTGAAATGGTTGGTCGCGTTGCAGACACCTACGTTCACGTCGTGCTTCACCTTTCCGGTCTCGAACGAGAACATGTAGCCGAGGTCTAGGCGGAATACGGTAGGCATATGGTAGTTGTTCACGCCTGAGAAATAGTCTGCAGTCCATTCTGCGCCCGGCACATGCATCGGATAAGTCTCTGCGGCACCGTTCTCCCAATGTCCGCTCTGAAGGGTAACAGCTGCGCTGAACCCCTTCCATTGTGCAACTGCGTTCAGTACATGCCTGCGGTCGAATCTTGCATGGAACTCTCCGCCATCGTTGATGTTCGGGAATCCGAACCTGTCGGTCTTCGACCAAGTGTACGAGACTCTGGTATAAAGGTCCTTGCCAACGTATTCATGCAGGAACTCAGCTCCGTACGAGGTACCCTGTCCCATGTCTACATCGCTCTCCCATGAAGCCATACCTCCGCTGAAGAGGCTCTGGGCATATTTGTAGTACACCAGATCGTTCAT
>JAFZFH010000022.1 GCA_017555965.1 Bacteroidales bacterium | reverse complement strand
GGCGATCTGCTCTCCACCGGTGAAAAGCAGCTGATCTCCTTTGCCCGGGCCATCCTGGCAGATCCCAGAATTCTGATCCTGGACGAAGCCACGGCCTCTGTCGATACAATGACCGAAGCCAAGATCCAGGAAGCCATGGAAGCCGTCACGGAGGGCAGAACCTCACTGATGATCGCCCACCGACTGTCCACTGTTCGGAATGCGGACCTGATTCTGGTGGTCAAGAGTGGCCGTATTGTGGAACAGGGTACCCATACTGACTTGCTGTCTAAGAAAGGTTACTATTACGAGCTTTATACCCGTCAGTATGAAGACGAAGCTACTGCAAAGATTCTAGCCTAATAACTGAAGATAGCTTCAAATCAAGGGCGGTCTGAAAAACAGACCGCCTTTTTCATCGATCATTTCATCAATCATTATTGGTTGTCACGTGAGTGATGAACTTTCTGAAATGTTACACATCGACTGAAGATGGAACATTATTTTACCCTCTCGACGGATTGTGACGGATTTCGAGTGAGCAGTTTGGTATATTCTACTTATCTGATACAGGCGTATCAAGACCAGAAATATCGGAGGTACTTACAATGCAGGTAAGAGACATTATTTCCCAGATGGCCCAGCGGGCATTTTCATTCCAGTTCCATGATGGCATTCTGGATATGTACAATGCCAGGGATTATGGAGCCACCGAACCGGACTATAAAACCGGTTTCAATCACCTTGCTTCTATCCTTACGGAGGATCAGATGCAGGCTCTGAATCACATGGAGAACACCTATATCGCACGGAGAAATTACGCTGCCGAGTATGGTTTCAAGTGCGGACTGTACGGTGCTTTCCGTCAGTTCTTCGGCAGCTCCGGAGCACGGGATGCAGGCTTTGATGATCTCGTTGGCAATGATCTGCTGATGCAGCCCAGAATGCAGCGTCATCATGAGAACTACACAAATATCGAACTGTGCAACAAGATCGATGCAGAGATCATGGCAACTCTCAGCAAGGATGATCAGGAGCACATGGTATCTGTTGCCTGTGCCTGGCAGCAGCGGGTATATAGTGCCGCAATGGACGGATTCTACTGTGGCTACCGGGCTGCCTATGATCTGATGGAGTCCATCAACCCGCTGGTGAAGGTCCAGAACATGGATAAGATCCTGACCATGGAATACCATCTGGGGTATATCAAACCGTACAGTGAGGTTGAACGGCTTCAGAATATGGCCGCATAAAAAAAGCGGGGAGCAGCATCTAGCTGCTCCCCTATCCTATTGATTATATTCTTGCAATCAGATTAGATCCGTTATCTTTCAGCCATTTCTTACGATCCTTATAGTCCGGCAAAATCTTGCCCACCTCGTTCCAGAATCGGTCTGAATGATTCAGTTCCTTCCGATGGCATAGCTCATGGACCACGACATAATCAAGGACTTCCGGTGGCACGAGTGCCAGCAAGCAATTGAAATTCAGATTTCCCTTACTGCTGCAGCTGCCCCACCGGGTATGCTGCGCCCGAATAGCAATTTGATTATATGTAACTCCAATGAGCGGTGCGTAAAACTGAACTCTTTCGGTAACCAATGTGCGAGCCTTCTCCCGAAGTGCCCTTAATTCTTGGTCAGTGAGCTTCTGCTGCTCTTGCGCGGTGAGATTTGAAAGGTGCTTCTCTATCCACCCAGCTTTACTCTCAACGAATCTCTTGATTTCTTCGATTCGCATTCTTTTGGGTGCACGAACGATGACTTTGCCGTCAGGTTGAATCTGGATTGATATAGTCTTCCGGTTGCTCCGGATAATGCTGTATTGTACAGTGAGTCCCATCTTACTTCATCAGCCACTGATAATCCTGGCGGCAATCAACGATCCAATCCACATACACGGTATCATCCTTGATCTGATACAGAACCAAATACCAGTTTTCAATATAGAGTTTATGGTACTTGTTAGCAGGGATATAGGTCTCATTAAAGAACGGATAACGCTGAGGCATATCCTGCAAAGAACGAATTTCAGTAACCAGACGGTCCTTCAGTTTCTTGGCTGCAGGTTTATTTACCTGGGCCAGAAAACGGATATGTATTCCAAGCATTTCCTTGGCACGATCCGAAATAATCACTTTATACTTCACAGATCATACCTCATCCAGAATGCCATCCAGGAAAGAATCCAGCTCATCCACAGTGCAGCCTTTACGGCCCATAGCACGATCTTCTTCTACAGCAAGCAGGTTTTCTCTCAGCTGCAGCATCTTTTCACGACGGGTAAAGCTTTCGATATCCATCACAACCAGGTCCCCTTCACCGTTCTTGGTAAGGTACACAGGCGCCATGGACTTGCGGCAAAGCTCCGCAATCTCATTATAGTTCTGCCGGATGGCAGCGGACGGACGAATATTCATAGCAAGTCCTCCTTGTGGGCAAATTCTAATAATATTATATGCATATTGTGCTATCATGTCAACAACCTGCCTTTCAAAAATGTATCTCGGGATAATTTCAAGAAACTTGACTAGCTGAATCTCATTTGAGATAATAAAGAAAATACAGAAAGGAGCTTCCCAATGGCCAGACTCATTTTCCATATTGATGTGAATAGCGCGTTTTTATCTTGGGAAGCTGCCCGCAGAGTCAGTCTGGGAGAAGAAGATATCAGACTCATTCCTTCTGCTATCGGAGGCGACCGTGATAAACGCACCGGTGTCATCCTGGCTAAATCCATTCCTGCCAAGAAGTACGGTATCAAAACCGGCGAGCCGGTAGCAATGGCCCTGCGCAAATGCCCAGATCTGTTCCTCGCAAGACCGGATTTCCGTCTCTACGAGGAATCATCCAAGGCCTTCATGGACATCTGCCGGGAATATGCGCCTGTGGTCGAGAAATACTCCATCGACGAGTGCTTCCTCGATATGTCCGGCACTCATAAGATCTATCCGGATCCGGTGGCCATAGCCTATACTATCAAGGATAAGATCCGGAATACTCTGGGATTTACTGTGAATGTTGGCATCGGCGATTGTAAGATCCTTGCCAAGATGGCCAGCGACTTTGAAAAGCCCGACAAAGTACACACCCTGTATCGGCACGAGATCCCTCAGAAAATGTGGCCCCTCCCCGTCCGGGAGTTGTTCTCCGTCGGTGCTTCTACGGCTGAGAAGCTGGAGAAAGCCCGAATTCGGACCATTGGCGACCTGGCAAACACCCCGCTGGACCGTGTGCAGCGAATTGTCGGTATAAAAACGGGCAAACAAATCCACGATTATGCAAATGGCATTGATGACTCCCCTGTCCTTTCCGCCCCTGAGGAGGCCAAGGGTTACAGCATTTCCACCACCCTGGAAGAAGATGTGGTAACAACAGAGCAGGCTCACAAGGTGCTCCTGGCCCTGACAGACAGCGTCACTGCCCGAATGCGTGCGGACAATGTCAAGGCATTCTGCGTTGCTGTTTCCATTCGCTCCAATGATTTCAAGACCAAGTCACATCAGAAAAAGCTGATGGATCCAACCGATATTTCTACGGAAGTGTATAAACTTACCAAGCAGCTTTTTGCAGAGCTTTGGGATGGATACACTCCCCTGCGGCTCATCGGAGTGGCTCTGACGGACCTCACGAAGGAAGAAACGGCACAGATGTCTCTGTTCCCGGATGAGAAGAAAGAGCGCTCCAGGAAGCTGGATAAGGCCTACGATGCCATCAATAAGAAGTTCGGTGCCGCCACCATACAGCGTGGATCTAACCTGCAGTCGGATCTTCGTGTGGGTAAGAAATATCAGGCCCAGATGGAACAGAAAAAGAAATCTGAATAAAGCATTACACCTACCCGCTCTGTTGAAAAGGAGAATGAGGTAAATCTTACAGGTTTCAGCGGACTTGCCAATTATCAGAATTTATGGTATACTTACCAAGCTGGCAGTGATCCACGATTATTGGCTTTCCTCTGCCTCATTTACATTGGCTGTTGTTGGTGTATTGTTGGTTATTGCAGACGGATCTCTATCCGCATGGTTGACCCTCCTCGCACGATTGTGCGATTTTGCAATTGCATTATTGAATTTCTTCAAGGAGGTTGACGGCATGAAAAAGGTATTGGCATTGGTGGGTAAAGGCGTAAATGGGGTGCCCTGCGCTGATCCGAGTTCCCAATGTAATTTCTGTATCGGTACATCACTTTAGCATCTTACGCCGAAGGGGTTCAAATCCCTACACCCCACCAAGCCGTCGCAGGTTTCTGCGGCGGCTCTTTTTATACATACCGTATAATCGCATAAAAAAAAAAGCACCCATGCCCGGTCCAATCAGAACCAGACATGGGTGTCTTGTTTTACTTATTCATGGCTTTTTCATCCGCCACGATCTGCTCCGCACATTTCTGCGCGCTCGCGTAGGAGAAATATCTGACCCGGACATCATACTTACGCACTTCATCAATGATCTTATAGTAGTATCCGTGGCTGATGGCATTGGTCTGGATCCATACGACATCCGCTCTGCGTATC
>JAFZFH010000126.1 GCA_017555965.1 Bacteroidales bacterium | reverse complement strand
GCGTAGCAACCACCCTCGTAGTTGAATACACCCTCGTCATCCCAACCGTGCTCGTCGTCACCGATGAGGAGACGCTTAGGGTCAGTTGAAAGAGTTGTCTTACCAGTACCTGAAAGACCGAAGAAGATAGCTGAGCTAGTGCCCTCCATGTTAGTGTTAGCAGAGCAGTGCATTGAAGCGATACCGCGAAGTGGGTTGTAGTAGTTCATGAGTGAGAACATACCCTTCTTCATCTCACCACCATACCAAGTGTTGAGGATAACCTGCTCCTTGCTCTTAAGGTTGAATACAGTTGCAGTCTCTGAGTTGAGGCCGAGCTCCTGGTAGTTGTCAACCTTTGCCTTTGAAGCGTTGTAGCATACGAAATCAGGCTCACCGTAGTTTGCGAGTTCCTCTGCTGTAGGACGGATGAACATGTTAGTCACGAAGTGTGCCTGCCATGCAACCTCCATAATGAAACGTACCTTAAGACGTGTAGCCTCGTTAGTACCGCAGAATGTATCAACAACGAAGAGTCTCTTACCTGAAAGCTGCTTTACAGCCTTAGCCTTGAGGTCGTTCCAAGCTTCCTCTGAGCATGGCTTGTTGTCATTCTTATACTCCTCTGAAGTCCACCAAACTGAATCCTCGCTAGCCTCGTTCTTTACAAAGAACTTATCCTTAGGAGAACGGCCTGTGTAGATACCAGTCATTACGTTAACTGTATCAAGCTCAGTGTTCTGGCCTTTCTCAAAGCCCTCGAGTTCTGGCTTAGTCTCCTCAGCGAAGAGAACCTCGTAAGACGGGTTGTGTACGATTTCCTTTACGTCAAGAATACCGTACTTGCTCAAGTCAATTGTGCTCATAATTTTTAAAAAATATATTAAGGTTTATAAACTTTTCCTTCTATCCCTAGTTTGGGCGATGCAAAAATAACCTTTTTTTATGATTTGGCAAACTTAAAATCAAAGATTTTCTTACTTTTGTCTAAACATCATTGCAGGCAAGAACAGGACCATAAATGACACCGTCAGAAGTTTTGAAGAAATATTGGGGCTATGACTCATTTCGCCCGAAGCAGGAGGATATCGTCCGTACGGCTTCGGAAGGAAAGGACGTGCTTGCCATACTTCCGACAGGCGGAGGAAAGTCAGTGTGTTTTCAGGTTCCTGCATTGATGAAAGAGGGAATCGCGATCGTCGTGACTCCTCTGATCGCCCTTATGAAGGACCAGGTCCAGAACCTCAATGACCGTGGCATCAAGGCGCTCTGCGTAAATGCCGGAATGGGCAGAAGGGAGGTCGAACTGACCCTTAATAATGCGGCTTACGGTGATTTCAAGTTTCTTTATGTGTCTCCTGAGCGTCTGGGTACGCCGCTTTTCAAGAGCTGTCTCCAGGAGATGAATGTCAGTTATATAGTCGTTGACGAGGCTCATTGCATCTCGCAGTGGGGCTACGATTTCCGTCCGGATTATCTGCAGATCGGCAAGCTGCGAGAGATGGTGGATGCACCTGTCATCGCCCTCACGGCGACAGCGACCCCGCTGGTGGCGGAAGATATCATGGACCGCCTCTGCTTCAAGGAGAAGTGCTTGATAAAGAGCGGATTCGAGCGCCCGAACCTCTCGTACATCGTGCGAAGATGCGAGGATAAGCTCGGTCAGCTTCTGAACATCTGCAGCAGTGTCGCCGGTACGGGCATTGTATATGTACGAAGCAGGAAGAAGACGGAAGAACTTGCTGCATTCCTTTCATCGAACGGCATCTCGTCATCATTCTACCATGCGGGCCTCGGCACAGATTCCCGCAGCGACCGGCAGGCAAGATGGAAGTCCGGAGAAATAAGGGTGATGGCATGTACCAATGCGTTCGGTATGGGTATCGATAAGCCGGATGTGCGTTTTGTGGTCCATTTCGACGTGCCGGATTCGCCGGAGGCGTATTTCCAGGAGGCCGGAAGGGGTGGCCGAGACGGTAACCGAAGTTATGCGGTGACTCTGTGGAATGCATCCGATATCAAACGTCTCCGCCAGATAGCGACAGTGTCGTTCCCGTCGCTCGAATATATCGAAGATATATATCATAAGGTCCATATCTTCTACGATATTCCATATGATACAGGTGCAGGAAGACAGCTGAAGTTCGATCTTGATGCATTCTGCAGCCGCTTCAAGCTACAGAAGCAGACTGCTTATTATTCAATAGTTTACATTGAAAGAACAGGACATTGGACCATGTCGGAAGATGTGGATATATCGACAAAGATCCAGTTCGCAGTGAGCAGAAGCGAACTATACGATTACGAGTTCCCTGATCCGAAGATGGTGCAGCTGATGGAGATTCTGATGAGGAAATATACCGGAATCTTCTCATTCCCTGTGCCGGTGGATGAGGATTATATCGCTGGCCTTCTTGGTGTGAATGTGCCGACTCTGCGCCAGCTCCTCTATAAATTGTCGCTCGAGCATGTGATCAGGTATATACCATGCGATCATGCGACTGTTCTTTTCCTCCACCATGAGCGCCTTCGTCCGAAGAATGTGAATCTCGATCCGGAGAAATATGACCAGCTCAAGAGTTCTGCTCTTGATCGTATGCAGAAGATGATCGACTATATCATCGAGGATGATACCTGCAGAAGTTCCTATCTTCTTGAATATTTCGGACAGAGTGAAAGTACGGATTGCGGCACCTGCGATGTGTGCCGTTCGGCAAAGAAGCAGCCTTCTAAAAAAGTTGCTTCGGCTTCCGAAGAAACCGAAGCAGAACTTGTCTCGTTCATCAATGATGAAATGTCCGGACGTTATACTGTCGATGATGTGAAGCGTCGTTTCGCTTCCCCTGCGTCTGAAGTGTCGTACTCTTATGACGGTCACCCTTTCTACCTGTCCGTTCTGCGCCGCCTGATCGACCGCGGCACCGTCCCTCCTCCGCAGCTGTAAACTACTTCGTTGCTGGTCGGTTATTCGTTGACCTCAACGTCATCGCCCGGGCTGTATTCCAGGATGTCACCAGGCTGACAGTCAAGGGCTTTGCATATTGCGTTCAGTGTGGAGAAACGGATGGCCTTTGCCTTTCCTGTCTTCAGGATGGACATGTTGGCCGGTGTGATTCCGATCTTTTCAGCCAGCTCACCGGAAGACATCTTCCTCTTGGCCAGCATTACATCTACGTTTACTATGATTGACATGGTCTTTCCCTCCTGATTAGATTGTGAGACTGTTTTCTTCGCTTACCTGAACTGCTATTCTGTAGAGAATGGCAAATGTACAGATGATCGCCGGAACAAGGATTTCTTCAGCATCGATCTGGAATACCTGAACTCCATGAATCATAGGGACATTAGTGTTGCACAGAAGGAATACTAGAGCAGAGCCTGCCGCCCAGAAAAGAAGCTTGATGTTTATACGTGGGAAGAGAACTCCATTATTCAATGCCTTCAGGGTGTTGAGCATGAATCCTGCCATCGATACATAGAGGACAGCTCCGGCAATGAATCTGAGGATCGCGATAAGTACCTGGAAAACTTCTGCTCCATCGATCCATACAGCCTTCTGAGCTACTGATTTTCCAAAGAAGAAGCCAATGGTCTGCGCTCCGAGAATCACTAGAGCGATCAGGCCGATGCAGATGACGACTCCGGTCAGCCACTTAATAGATTTAGTTGAATCCTTTTCCATATTCAATAAGAATTTATTGTTATTCGATATGCAAATATATGGCCTTTTTATCGAAAAACAATAAAAATCCTGCAAAATTTCTTTTGCAGGACCATCTGAATTTATATGATGTTCAGTTTTACTCGTTGAACTTGAACATGATCGGAATTGTGAATGAGACAGGAACTGCCTTTCCTTCATGCATTCCAGGAGCCCAGTCAGGTGATATGCTGATGACTCTAACTGCTTCAGCATCAAGCTTTTCGTGAACTCCTCTGAGTACTTTGACGTCAGTAACCTTTCCGTCTGTTCCGATTGTGAAGTTGACCATGACTCTACCCTCTACGCCTTCTTCCTTGCACTCTTCCGGATAAGTCATCTGAGTGCCGATCCATTTTGCAAATTCACCTGCATCTCCTCCGTTGAATGACGGCTTCACATCGATTTCGCTGAATGGCATTGGTTCAGCAGCGGTCTGCTCGACAGTTTCAGGCGCGCTTACATCCGCATTCTCCTGTTTGTTCTTGTTCTGAGAACAGCAGCACATTGTCAGGGCCAGAGCCGGGATGCATACCAGATACGCAAGTCGCATCCACTTGTTTGTCTTGTTTTTGTACATCATAGTAATACGGTTTTTTAGTTTCGAGTGATTGAAGCCGTTGGCCAGCTGGAATTGTCTGGTTCCGACTGCCTTCATCACAAGAAGGAGTTGATATTGAGTTATGTTTATGCCTTGTTTTATTGTAAGTTCGTCCGCTTCATATTCGTGAAGTATCTTGAGCTCCGTACGTGCAATCCAGACCAATGGGTTGAACCAGTGCGCAACGGTCACTAACGAGTACAAAAGCAGATCAATGGAGTGACAGCATCTGATGTGCATCTTCTCATGTATCAGAACCGCCGGATTCTCCTCAATGTCCTTTCTGCTGATGACGATGTTTCTTCCCCAGCTGAATGACGGACACTCTGAATCAGTTATTCTGACCGAGATTCCATCCATGTCTGTCTTTTCGGCACAGCTCATCATCTTTCTCATCATGATGTACGATCTTGCAGTCACTGCAAGCGTAACCAATGCACCTGAAAGGAATATGATTTCCAGAATGTCGAGAGGGAAGTTTCCTGCTGACTTGCCAGTGATTTCCACTTCTTCCAGAATCATCGGTATCGGCATTGTTGTAAGCACATTCTCAGGTAGCGCGACATTGATTGCCGGCAGGATCAGGCATATGAATGTACCTGCTAGAAATACAATGCGGTTGAGTCGGAAGAATGTGGTCTTTCTCATCATAAGCATGTAGATTGCCAGAAAGACGGATATGTACACCGCACTCTTTAATATATATAATGTCAATCCGCTCATGACAGCTCTATTTTCGACGGTTTTCGATGTCTGCGATAAGTGCCTTCAATTCTTCAAGATCCATCTTTTCGTCCTCTACGAATTGTGAAACGACACTTGCATATGAGTTGTTGTAATATTGTCTTACAACATTGCTGATGGTGCTGCCGCTGTATTCCTTTTCAGAGATTGAAGGAACATATAGAAATGTGTTGGCGACAGGCTTGCGGGTCACGAATCCCTTTTCCTCCAGGAACTTCACTTGAGTCGCCACTGTATTATAATTCGGTTTCGGTTCGGGGAGGTAATTAAGAATGTCTCTGATGAACATTTCACCATGTTCCCAGAATATCGTCATGATTTCCTCTTCCTTTACAGTCAGTTTCATAAGAGTCATTTTAAAGATTCACTATGCAAATATAGTGATAAAAATGATAACTCCTAATAAATTTAGGAGTATTACTAATATTTTTAGGAGTTAAGGGAAAAGTAAAGGAGAATCTATTCCAGGACGAGTCCGTCGTAGGCCGGGTGGATGCCTTCTGGGAGAGAAGCGGCAAGCTCATTGTAGGTCGGAAGCTGGTGCGAAAGGTGCGTCAGCCATGAGTGTTTCGCACCCACTTTCTGCGCGACTTCCACAGCCTCCTCAAGCGAGTAATGAGATATATGCTTGCCATATTTGACGCAATTGATGACGAAATGATCAAGGTTACGCAGCTTCTCGAATTCCTCCTCAGGAATATGGTTCATGTCGGTACAGTAGGCGATGTTTCCGAAACGGAAGCCCAGTACCGGAAGCTTGTAGTGCATGCCTCTGATCGGGATGATTTCCACAGACTTCACCGGGTCATTTTCTCCTGCCATTGTGTGGATGTAACCCTTTCCATGCTCCCATGTCAGCACTTCGTACGGTCCTCCTGACTGTATAGTAAACGGCTTGTCATCAATGTTGTGCACATGCCATTCCGGCGCTCCGGGATACTTCTTTTCTGCAAAGGCATAACTGTACTCCATGCGGAGAGAATCCTCCACATTCTTCTCACAATAGATCTCAGAGGCCTTCTTTTCAAGATAGTTGAACGCACGGATGTCATCAAGTCCGCCGGTATGGTCCTTATGGTTATGAGTAAGCAGTATCACATCCACATGCGAAACGCCTTCTCTCAGCATCTGCTGTCTGAAGTCTGGACCGGCATCCACAAGGATACGCATACCCTCGTAATCGACAAGCGCACTCGCCCTGAGTCTCTTGTCACGAGGGTCACGGCTGCGGCATACATCGCATCCGCAACCAATCATCGGCACGCCCTGCGACGTACCCGTACCCAAAAATGTCAACCTAGCCTTTCTCATTATAATACAATATCCACAATCTTACCGATAAGTTCCGGATCAAACTCCCTGCTCACCCTTATATAATTACCGGTATACCCCTCCATCATACCCTTCTTGTCAGTACTCTCAAAAAGCACCTTCTCAGCCACACCCTTATTTGACTCAACGAACTCCTTATGCAGTTCTTCGCACAAAGCCTCCAGCATCTGCACTCTCTTGGTCTTCACGCAATCCTGAACCTGATCCTTTCTGGTCGCAGCTGGAGTACCTGCACGACGAGAATATGGGAAAATATGGATGAATGCAGGACGGACCACATCACGAAGGAAAGTGTATGTCTCCATGAAAAGTTCATCAGTCTCGCCAGGGAATCCGACGATCACGTCGATGCCGAAGAATACCTTCGGACCGCCAGCGACCTCAGTTTTCTCTCTGATGTACTGAATCTTATGGGCAAATGCCGCTGTGTCATATCGGCGTCCCATCTCGCGAAGGATGGTATCGCAGCCAGACTGAAGCGGGATGTGGTAGTGGGGGAGGAACTTCGTTCCGGAAGTGATCCAGTCGATCATCTCCTCCGTCAGAAGATTCGGCTCGATCGATGAAATACGGTATCTCTCGATGCCTTCGACATCGTTCAGCTGCCTGATGAGGTCGTAGAAAGATTCTCCGGTGGATTTTCCGAAGTCGCCGGTATTCACTCCGGTCAGTACGATTTCCTTTATGCCCTCTGCTGCGATCGCCTCAGCCTGCGGGATGATTTCAGCTATCGGAATGTTACGGCTCTCGCCACGGGCATATGGTACTGTGCAATAATGACATTTGTAGTCACATCCGTCCTGAACTTTCAGGAACGAACGGGTTCTTTCACCGCTGGAATATGCCGGGAAGAAGGTACGTGCATCCTTCGCACAATACTCCTCGCCCTTGACCTTTGCAAGAATTGTCGGAACGATACGGCTTTTCTCTGTCGCACCGAATACGCAGGTCACTCCTTCGATCGCCTCGATCTCTGCCTTTTTAAGCTGTGCATAACATCCGGTCACGAAGATAAGTGACTCCGGATTCTGCCTGTGCAGCTTTCTGATGATGTTTCTGCTCTTCTTGTCCGAATGTTCAGTAACCGTACATGTATTCACAAGGAAGATGTCTGCTCCCTTGCTCCATGGCACAGCCTCGAGACCCTCCTTCAGGAGTTCTCTCTCATATGTAGATGTCTCGGCGTAATTCAACTTACACCCCAAAGTAATAAACGCTATCCTCATTTGCTCAATCTGCAATATCTTATCGTTGTATGATTTTAGTACGTAATTGGCATTTTGCTACCCCCGGCCAGGGGGTGTCCACGTAGTGGACGGGGGCCAATGGAGTACAAAACCATCAACGATTATGGTACAAAGTAACTCTTGACCACTGTGCGACGCCATCCACCGGCGGCCTCCTCTTCGAAACTCTTACGGAGAACGAAATTAGCTCCGGAAAACGTCTCTCGATAGCCTTGACAATACGTCCCGCAACATTCTCCAGCAGTTCAGACGGAATCGACATCTCATCCGCCACAATCTCATAGATCTCACCGTAATTCAACGTGTCGTTGAGATTGTCGCTCTCTGCCGCTTCCGAAAGATCAAGCTCTCCGCAGAAATCGACTGTAAACATGTTTCCGCGCACCTTCTCCTGCTCAAGATAACCATGATAAGCCTTGAACTCCATTCCCTCAAGTTCGATTATACCTACGTTTTCCATTATGCCAGAATTAAGAATACACACGGCCTCTTGCCGATTACAAGTCCTTCCTTCTTCCACTCAGACACCTTCTTTGTCTTGATATATGCGTCAGGCATGGTGATGTTTGCCGCAACGCATATACGTACATCCGGAGAACATACAGCGAGCATGTCCTGGAAGAGAGAATCATTTCTGTATGGCGTCTCGATTATGATCTGAGTCTGCTTCAGCTGGCCTGAAACCTTTTCCAGAGTCTTGAGCCTGCTTCTTCGCTCATCAGTCTTTGCCGGAATATATCCGCAGAAAGCGAATGACTGGCCGTTAAGTCCTGATGCCATCAGTGCGAGCATAAGCGACGACGGTCCTACTGCAGGTACAACCTCGATTCCATGTCGGTGGGCGAGTGCCACGAGCTGTGCGCCCGGATCGGCAACAGCCGGAAGGCCTGCCTCTGAGATGAGGGCGACGTCGTTGCCGTCTTCAAACAGTTTAAGATAGCCTTCTATGGTTGCAGGATCGGTATGTTCGTTAAGTTCAAAGAACTGAAGTTCACCGATCTGACCCTTCAGCCCTGCCTTAGACAAGTATCTTCTTGCTGTCCTCACCTCCTCGACAACAAAGGTCTTGAATCCCTTCAGAGACTCCAGTACAGGTACCGGGATTACCTCTGCCGGATCATTTTCTCCAAGGGGAGAGGGTATGAGATATAATTTGCCTTTCTTATTATCCATAAGTTAGTCTTTATTCTTCTTCTTTTCTTCTGGTGCTTCAATCTGGAGGATTACCCTCTTGCTCTGAAGCATATTCTGTTCTTCCTGCATCTTGGCCTCCTGTCTCTTCGCCTTGCTGCTGAAGATGTTTCTGAGGAATCTGCCGAAAGAGTTAAATTCAGTCTGGTACATGAGACCCACTCCGTTTCTCTGCGAGTTGTCAAGGTAGTTCGAGAACTGGTCGGCAGAGTGTGAGAACAGGTTCAGTCGGAATGCACCGGAACGGTTGATCTTTATTTCGATGTCCAAGTCGCCGACTACCTCGTTCTGTGTGCCGGAAGTGCTGTATTGCTTGTTGCCGATGTTTCCGTTGACCACTACTCTGTTGTTGAAGAGCTGGGTGGATACTGCGACATCGAACAGGTCATTTCCGCTTTCATTAGGCTGATAGTTCAGACCAAGGTCCAAAGGAATGTCCAGCTTGTGGAAGATGTTGTTCAGCTGGTTTGCCAGTGCCTCGGTGACGTTTGAGTAAAGCAGGGTGGTATTGTTAGCGATACCTGACTGTTCGTCCGGAAGGAAGCTGTTCGACAGGATCAGCGAGAGGAACTGCTTCTGTATCTTGTCGTCTGCACTCAATGCACTTTCAACCCTTGACTTGATCATAGGGTTGAGGTCAGGAATGTCTATCGAGAATCCGAGCTCAGGATTACTCAGCTTACCGGTGATGCTTATACCGCAGTCGACGTTTCTCTTGTTTGAAACAGACGACTCATCCGAAAGCAATGTGGATATCGAAGCTTTGGTCCTATATATCGCGTTGATGTCCAAGGTACTGTTCATGATGTCGCCGTTGAATCGGATCGAACTGCCGTCCTGAATCTGGAAGTCTCTGGTCACAAGGTTCATTGCGACGAATCTGTAGCTTCCGCCGCTGAGGATGTAGTCACCGTTGATGTTGAACAGGTCAGTGCCGGCTTCGAGTTCTATGAGACCGCTACCATATCCTGAAAGTACGTTTCCGCTGGCCTTGTCGATCTCTATGAAAGCCTGAACTTCAGGTCTTGCGTTGACGCGCAGCTTGACTATGAGGTCGCTCGAACTGTTTGTCTGCTCCTTCATCCTGTTCATCATGACCTCATAAGGGTCAATCCTCTCATTGCGTTCTTTTTCCTTGAATCTCAGGAGGTTTGTCACCTTTCCGGTGGCAGCTGTGCTGAGTGGGATATGCAGCTGGCCATCTCCTGCTGTCACTGCATCTATTGAAAGCAGAATAGCATTCGAAGGTCCTGTGATGCTGACGTTTCCTGTACCGAAGATGTTTCCGTAGAAACCTTCGTTGCTGTCCTCTGTCAGGTTGATTCCCTCGATTTCATTCACGCTGATCGAAGTATTGAAACGCATGTTACGGAAATGGTCCCAATTGATGCTTCCGTTGACCGTACCTGTGCCTCTGTAGGCGTCTCTGATTGAGATTCCGTCGAAATATGCACCGGTTTCGTCCAGGTGGAACGGGCCTTCTGCGTAATATGGCACATTTGTGTAGTCAATCTTGAGCAGACCGTCCTCAAGGCGTGTACCGCGGCTTGAAATCTCGAGATTGGAAACAGGTCCGCTGACATCGATCTGACCGGAAACAGTTCCTTTCATTTCGCTGAAGACATCTGCGAGTACAGGATGTGCATAACTTATGCTGAACTTGTCGAGCTCTGCTGTAATGTCCAACAGGCCTACGTCAGGCTTCAGGCTTCCGTAAGCGTAGATGTTGTTCTTTCCGTCAAGTTCGTTTCTGACGAGGATATTGAAGTTCTCGTCGACTTCGTTCCATTTGCTGCCGATGTGGAGGGTTCCCAGAGGTGCTGCCGCAAAATAGGTCGAGTCAGATATCAGGTCAAGAAGGATTCCCTTGTCCTTCATCGGCGAAGTCATCTGTACTGTACCGGTGACCATACCTCTGATTCCCATTTCGCGTCTGATGATGTTATTTGCAATCGATATGTCGAATCTCTCGAGATTGAGTTCAAGAGTATCAGGGTTGTCCTTTGATACCTTTCCTTCAAGGATTATCTTTTCATTTCCGGAAATGGCTGCAAAGTTCCTTACATCCGCTTCATCTCCTTTAAGAGTGATATGCGATTGCTGCAGATCCCATTCCTTGTCGTTGATGAATATTGATGACGGCAGGAATTCGATGCCTATGCCAAGTCCGTCTGTGTCTCTTGCGAATGTACTTCGCATTATCAGCTCACCTCTGTTGGCCTTTTCGCTCTGGTTGTCATAGCCGAACCTGACGCCAAGCATGTTGTCGTCTCCGTGGATCTGAAGGTTGCTGTCCTTGAGTGAAAAGGATGTCAGTTTAACCTCTGAGCACTCAAGCTGACCGTCAAGTTCGTCATCGTGGTTGTCGAGAACGGCAGAGATGTTCTTAAGGTAATTAGTCTTGAATGCAAGTCTGTTGGAATTCAGTCTTGCATCGAATTTTCCGTTCTTGTCAAGGGATGCATGGAACTGTGTGCCTTCGTCTATGTACAGGCCAGGCATTATGAAACTGAGGATATCCATGGAATTGTGGAATTTGAAGTCAATTCCGTATGAATTTCCGTTCCATACATATGTCGAATCCCTGAACAGCGCAGGAATCTCTTTCTTGAGCGTTATGTTGCGAAGGTCCTTTATGAATGTGGTTATCGGAGAACTTCCGCTGTACCTTCCGTTCGCAAATCTTGAATCAAGGCGGATTACATAAGTGCTGTCGCTGCTGTACGAGTGAAGGCTGATGTTTCCGATGTCGTATTTTCCGAGGCTGTTCTGAAGGCCGATGTCTCCGATGTCGATCTTACCGCGCATATCTCCTGTGTTTGCCTTGGTGAAGTCTGCGCTGGCTCTGAGGGTTATTCTTGAGACACCTCTCTTGTCGAGGTTGAGCGCATGGAGGTCTGCATGTCCGATATTTGTGAAGAACTTGTATCTTGCGTTGCGAGTCTTAGAAGACAATGCAAATGCACCCTGAAGGAGGAAGTTCAGGTTAGGATCGTTACATACGATACTTCCGTCAAAACCGTTGGATGTGATCTTTCCCAATGCGGTTATGTTTGAATAATCGTATCCGTTGGCCTGAAGTCTGTCGATCTTCAGTGTGTCGATCTTCATCTCTGTCGGTATGTCATCTGATCCGAGCTTGGCGCTCATTGTGGTCTTCAGAGTTGTCGGGCCCACCATGTCAGATCCGATGAATCTTCCTATATTGAGGTCTTCAGTTTCTACTTTGCCGGCAATGCCGATCGAAGAACCGCTTCTTACGATGTCTGAGAGCAGTACCTCTGCATCCACCTTACCTAAGACGGAGGTGACGGTTGCATCGAGGTCGAGGGCATTCATAGGTCCTTTTCCTCGTGCATTGAGAGAAAATCTTGTCCCTGAAGCAAATTTACTCAAGTCGAGACTGCCTTTGCCCATCATCCACTCGGAAATGAAGTTTCCAAGTCCGTGGGTCGTGAAGACGAAGTCGTCAAGTCTCGCTTCGAGATACGTGTTGTTGATGTCTGGGAGTCCAGCCATTCTTCCTGAGGCATTTCCATTGAATACTCCGTCTGTCGAATTTATCCTTATGTTGGTGAATGTGAAGTCGTCAATACATCCGGACATGCTTCCGGACACTTTGATGTCAAGGTCGTTGCCCATCAGTTTTGGAGCGAAGTACGATATGGTCTTGAAATTGAGCGAACTTTCTGCAATGTCGCCGTCCAGCTTGACCAGGCCTATGAAGTCCTTGAATGCCTTGACATTCTTATAGCTCATCATGAACAGAGGGAGATGTACGTCCGACCACGGGTCATCGATTCGAAGGTCGTCGATGATGGTGCGTCCTCTTCCTACCTTGGCGATACCGCTCATTTCGTCTACGGAATAACCGCTCTTTTCCTTGAATTTCAGACTCTTGGCCTCTCCTGACATGATGCCGCCCTTGAACTTGAGATCTTTTGCATTCAGGTAGATGGAGCTGACGTCAAGGTCGTTCCAGTCGATACCTTCTTCTCCGTAGATATGTCTGCCGCGGACGTAGTTCTTCATGGCGAATCCCATGTTGCGGATCTCCACCTTCCTGATCCGGAAGATCTCCTTTTCGCTCTTCTTCGGATTTTTCTTCGGAACAATTCGGAATATTCTTGAAAGATTGTCAGTAGTGACGTCGCCATCTCCTATGTCGACCTTGTCTTCGATCACAAGATTCATCTGGGCGTTCTGCACCACTGCCTTGTCCAGGTGGAATCCTTCATCGCTGAACAGCCCTTCAAGAGAAAACTGTGCGATTATGTATTCGGCACGGAAGAATGTGTCGACCTTTACATTGGTGGAGTCAATTTTGTCAGAGGCCGGATTGCGGTCGACGATGCTGACGTTCTTGAGGACCAGGGTTGTGAACGGCTTGAGATGGATCTTTTCGACATAAATGTCTCCGTCCAGCTTTTCGGATAGAGTCTTCAGAGCCCTGTCTGCAAAGTATGTCTGCACCTGCGGCAACTGGATGATCAGTGCTGCCGCAAAGAGGGAGCACGCTACAGCAATGATGAGATGCCAGAATATTTTTATGACTCTTTTGATGACTTAAGCTGTTTTTAATGTCCAACTTGCAAAAATAGTAAAAATATCGGATAAAATCCGTATTTTTGTCGCTGTGAATGAGGCATAAAGCATGCCCTTTTTTGTGGAAATTTATCATAACACTATGTCAGAAATAATTTTGGGAATAGAATCATCCTGCGACGACACATCAGCAGCAGTGATCAAGGATGGTTACCTCCTTTCAAATGTCCTTGCCAGCCAGGATGTCCATAAGGCATATGGCGGTGTCATTCCGGAGCTCGCATCGCGTGCCCATCAGCTGAATATCGTTCCTGTAGTGAGCGAAGCAATCAACCGTGCCGGAATCAAGGCTGAGGATATAACAGCTATCGCATTTACCCGTGGTCCCGGACTCCTTGGCTCCCTTCTTGTGGGCACATCGTTTGCGAAGGGGCTTTCGATGGCTCTCGACAAGCCGTTGGTGGAAGTGAATCATCTTCAGGGACATATACTTGCTAACTTCATCAAGCAGTACGATCAGGAAAACCGTCAGCCGGAGTTTCCTTATCTCTGTCTGCTCGTGTCAGGCGGTAACTCACAGATCGTGAAGGTGAACAGCCCTCTGGAGTATGAGATCCTCGGACAGACCATCGATGACGCAGTGGGTGAGGCATTCGACAAATGCTCCAAGATGATGGGACTCGGCTATCCGGGCGGCCCTATCGTCGACAGGCTTGCAAAAGAGGGCGACCCTCTGAAGTACAAGTTCTCGAAGCCGCAGATTCCTGGATTCGACTACAGCTTCAGCGGCATCAAGACATCTCTTCTCTATTTTGTCCGTGACCAGATGGCAATTGACCCAGAGTTCATGGAGAAGAACAAGGCTGACATCTGTGCAAGTTTCCAGAAGGCTCTTATCGACATCCTGATGGACAAGCTGATCAAGGCCGCAAAGCATACTGGCATCAAGCAGATTACCATCGGTGGAGGAGTTTCTGCCAACAGCGGTCTCCGTTCGCGCATCGAGGAGGAAGGACGCAAGAGGGGATGGACAACATTCCTTCCGGAGTTCAAGTTCACGACCGATAATGCAGCGATGATCGCCATTGCCGGATGGTTCCATTATCAGAATGGCGAACGCTCTTCACTCGACGTCGCTCCGGTGAGCCGCCTCGCCGAATTCTAATTCCCTTGTCGTCTTGACCAACCCTGTCATCCCCGACCTGATCGGGGATCTAAATTCAAAACGAAACAAATGAAAGAAATGAAAGAAATCGAAATAACCTGTAAACTCGGAAAAGAACTTACAGAAGACGAAATCCAGACAGCTGCGATAAAGGCACTCGGTATGTCACCAAAGGCAAAGACGCAGGTAAGATACCGCATCATGCGTCGCTCGATCGATGCACGTAACGATATACTGTATCGCTACAGACTTGAACTTTACAAGCCTGATGAGGTCATGCCTGAGTATGTTCTTGAAGAATATCAGGATGTTTCTCAGGCAGAGCCTGTTGTTGTGATCGGTGCAGGTCCTGCAGGTATGTTCGCAGGTCTGAAACTCCTCATGCGTGGATTCAAGCCGGTGATTCTCGAAAGAGGAAAGGATGTTCACGCCCGTAAGTTCGACATGGCTAAGCTTTCTAAGGAAGGAGTCGTGAATCCCGATTCAAACTATTGCTTCGGTGAAGGTGGTGCCGGTACATTCTCGGACGGTAAGCTCTATACCAGATCATCAAAGAGAGGTGATATCCGTGAGGTACTCCATCAGCTCGTACGTTTCGGCGCTGACCCTACCATCCTCATCGACGCACATCCTCACATCGGAAGCGACAAGCTCCCGATCGTGGTCGAGAATATCCGCAAGTGCATCATCGAGCATGGCGGTGAGTACCATTTCGACTCACGAGTGACTGATATCGTCAAGAAGGGCGACGGATCTTTCGACGTGATCGTCGGTTCCGAGACTTCACCTACCGTATATTCATCACGCAAGGTCATCCTCGCGACAGGACATTCTGCCCGCGATATCTATGAGATGTTCGACCGCAAGGGATGGGAGATCCAGGCAAAGGGATTTGCTCTCGGTGTACGTGTCGAGCACCCTCAGTCCCTGATCAACAAGATTCAGTATCACGGTAAGTATCAGCCATATATGCCTACAGCCGAGTATTCTTTCGTGACCCAGATTGAGGGCAGGGGAGTATTCTCGTTCTGTATGTGCCCTGGAGGTATTCTCGTACCTGCGGCGACTGCCGAAGGCGAGCTCGTGCTCAACGGTATGTCGAATTCGGCACGTAACTCGAAGTGGGCTAACTCAGGTGTTGTCGTACAGATTGAACCTGAAGATTTCCCTGAATATGCCCAGCACGGACCTCTTGCTCTCCTCCAGTTCCAGAAGGATGTAGAGAGAAAGATGTTCGAATATACAGGATCGCTCAAGGCTCCGGCTCAGAGAATGATGGACTTCTGCAGAAGAATCCCTTCAACAGGACTTCCTCAGACATCCTACCATCCGGGCGCAGCCAATGCACCTCTCCACGAACTTCTTCCGGAGCATGTGTCTCTGCGACTCAAATATGCATTTCCGGAGATCGGAAACAAGAAGATGCACGGATACTATACCAACGATGCTCTGCTTCTCGGTGTAGAGTCCCGCACATCTTCGCCTGTCCGCATCCCGCGTGATTCAGAGACTTTGGAACATACCCAGATCGCCGGTCTTTATCCATGTGGCGAAGGTGCAGGATACGCCGGGGGTATCGTTTCGTCCGCTCTCGACGGCATCAACTGTGCTGCGAAGATTTAGGATATAAGTTATTGAAATATAGATTGTTATGAAACGTGTTGCAGCTGCTGTCGTGGCAGGATTGATGGCATTGACCGCCATGGCTCAGGACAGAACTCTAAGAGTCGATTATATTTTCTCAGGAACAGACAAGTCTCAGGAGATTTCCCTTGACGAGATGTCCACCTTCGACGGTTGGGCAGGAAGAAGAGTCAATCTTGATGAGGTACCTCTCAGAGGTAACGGTCAGATCAGCCTTACTGATGCTCAGACAGGGGATGTATTGTTCCGTCAGAGTTTCTCGACTCTTTTCCAGGAGTGGCAGACCACAGAGGAAGCTACACGTGTAAGAAAATCTTTCGAGAATGTCTTTCTTCTTCCTATGCCGTCAGCTCCGGCTGTGGTAAAGGTGGAGCTTTATGATTTCCGCGGAAACGTATCTTCTTCATTGTCTCATGCAGTTGATCCTTCTGACATTCTGATCAGACGTCTTGATCCACAGCCTGCACCTCATAAGTATCTGCTCAAGAGCGGAAACATTGAAGACTGCATCGACGTGGCCATCGTTGCTGAGGGCTACACTGCTGAGGAAGCCGATAAGTTCTATGCGGAAGCACAGGTTGCCATGGAGGCGATTCTTGCTCATGAGCCGTTCGGACAGTACAAGGACCGTTTCAATTTCGTTGCAATCGCCCTTCCTTCGGAAGACAGCGGAGTGAGCGTTCCAGGAGAAGGACTCTGGAAGAAGACCGCACTCGGAGCGCATTTCAACACATTCTATATGGACCGTTATCTGACGACTCTTCGTCTTCGTCAGATGCATGACAGACTTTGTGGTGTTCCATATGAACATATCGTAATTCTCGCAAACACAGATACTTATGGTGGTGGCGGAATCTTCAATTCATATACATTGACCACTGCCGGACATCCGTCTTTCAAGCCTGTCGTGGTGCATGAGTTCGGACACAGCTTCGCCGGTCTTGCAGATGAATATTACTATGACGATCAGTTTGTGGAGTATTATTATCCTGATTGCGAACCATGGGAGCAGAATATCAGTACGCTTTATGATTTTGAATCCAAGTGGAACGATATGCTTCCGCAGTCTACTGAGATTCCTACAGCTCCTGTTGAAGGAAACATATGGAAGAAGTTCCATGAAGGAGTATCAATGGAGTCGATGACAGGAGTATATGAAGGTGCAGGATATCAGTCGAAGGGTGTCTATCGTCCGTTCCCTGACTGCCGTATGAAAACAAATGCGGCTGAAAGCTTCTGTCCTGTCTGCCAGAGAGCCATCGCCCGCATCATCGAATTCTATACCGTAGAAAAATAGATGCCCGATCACGTCGGGCATAAAAGAAAAAAGGGAAAGCTTGATACATCGCACCGCTACGACCTCCTACCCTTGCTGCGGTCAAGCCCTGGGGGAATTCAGAGGGAGCTGGTCGTGTATGACTTTCCCGAATGCAAAGGTAGTCAATTTTTACAATTCAGCAAAATTAACTGCCATATATGCGCTAGATACTGTCGAAAATCATAGGAAGAAGGTCTTCTACCTTCTCAAAACGCCAGATTTTTTCACCGCCAATCAGGATGATTCCCATCGGACGTCCGCTCTTTGTCTGGTACTCTGCCATCACCTGACGACATGCACCGCATGGTGTCACAGGGTTTGAAACGAGTACTCCATTCTGTCCTGCAGCAATGGCGATTGCGGTCACAGCCTTGTCAGGTCTGCTCGCTCCTGCATAGAAAAGTGCTGTTCTTTCAGCGCAGATTCCTGAAGGATATGCGAGATTCTCCTGATTTGCACCTTTGACAATCTCTCCGTCTTCAAGCAGGACAGCTGCACCTACATTGAATTTTGAATATGGTGCGTAAGATCCGTCCATTGCTTCAATGGCAGCCTGTGCAAGCGCCTTGTCACCTGCCTCAAGTTCTGCCAGTGCCTCGTATTCCCTGTATGTGATTTTTATTTCTTTGTTTGTCATAACAAATCAATTGAATTATCTTTGCAATTCTCACAAATATAATGCTTTTTGTCTAATAAGACTCAAGTTATGCCGGAAAATCAGAATATCAAGGTGTGTATAGGCCTGTCAGGAGGCGTTGATTCAAGTGTTGCGGCTCTGTTGCTCAAGCAGCAGGGTTATGATGTCTTTGCCTTGTTCATGCAGAACTGGCATGACGCATCGACGACTCTCCATGGCGACTGCGAATGGGAGGAAGACCGCTTCGTTGCTGAGATGGTTGCCAGAAAGATCGGAATCCCTTTTTATTTTGTGGACCTGAGCAAGGAATACAGACAGAGAGTGGTGGACTATATGTTCGATGAATATGAGAAGGGCCGCACTCCAAATCCTGATGTACTCTGCAACAGGGAGATCAAGTTTGACGCCTTTATGAAATGTGCTCAGAAGCTTGGTGCTGATTTTGTGGCGACAGGCCATTACTGCCGTAAGGAGACTGTTACCGGACCTGACGGTCAGCAGGTTCATAGGATTCTTGCTGGTTCCGATCCGAACAAGGATCAGAGCTATTTCCTCTGCCAGCTCACTCAGGAGCAGCTTTCAAAGGCTCTTTTCCCTATAGGTGACATCGTGAAGCCAGAAGTAAGACGTCTGGCGCATGAGGCTGATCTTCCGTCAGCCGACAAGAAGGATTCTCAGGGAATATGCTTCGTGGGTAAGGTGGATCTTCCGACCTTCCTCCAGCAGAAGCTCAAACCATGCGAGGGAGATATCGTGGAGGTATATGATCCATATTATACAGACAACGAGCAGTATCTTGAGATAAAGGACATAATGTCGTCGCTGCTTCCGGAAGGTGGCGAAGCAAAGATGATAACTGATTATGTGTCAGAAGACAAGGCTTCTGCTTCTACGTCGGAAGGCTGTCCTTTCGACCTTGAGAAGGTGGCGCTGCTTCCGGATGAGAAGTTCATGAAGCTTTCCCAGCCGATGAAGTATGACATCCGTTTCGAGACTGAGACATACCGCAGCGGCCGCAAGCATATCAAGAAGACACGTTATAAGGAAAATCCTTTCGGCAAGATAGTCGGAAAGCACGATGGTGCCCAGTTCTATACAATCGGACAACGAAAAGGACTCAATATCGGAGGACATAAGGATTCTGTCTTTGTGATCGAGACTGACATTCCGAATAATATCATATATGTAGGCGAAGGCCATACACATAAGGGCCTTTCACGAAGTTGTCTCCGAGTCGATCCTGCAGAAATTCATTGGATCCGCAGGGACCTTGCCATGACCATTGGAGAGATCCGACGCTATCGTGTACGAATCCGTTACCGTCAGCCTCTTCAGGATGCGACAGTGATAATGCGTGAAAGCGGACTGTATATCCTGTTCGATACACCTCAGAGAGGAATTACATCCGGACAGTTCGCCGTATGGTATGATAATGATGAGATGCTGGGATCAGGCGCGATCTGATCTGGCAGCTGATATACCTGCAAGATAACCTGTAGAGAATGCGATCTGGAGATTGTAACCGCCAGTGTCTGCGTCCAGATCGAGAATTTCTCCTGCAAAATAAAGCCCTGGAGTCATCTTGGATTCAAGAGTCTTCGGGGTTATTTCTTCCTGTGACACACCTCCTGCTGTAATCACGCAGCGTTCGTAGCCGACATAACCGGTGATTTCCATCTTCCAGTTCTTGAGTGCTTTAGCAAGAGTCTTGTGGTCGACATTAGGATTGCATTTCACGAATGCCGGAATCAGCGACATTGGCATCAGCTTCGGAAGCATGATGCGGAAACGGTCCTTATAGAGCTTGTTGGCATTTCTTCTGTCCTTTGAAACCTCATCCCACAATTTGCCGATGCGGCTGTAAAGGTCTTCATATTCGACAGCAGGCTTCAGGTCAAGTGTGACGCTTACCTTTGATCCGTTGAGGATGGCATTGACACATTTGCGGCTGATCTTGAATCCGATCGGACCTTCGAGACCTCCGTCAGTGAAATCAAGGTCACCGAACTCTTCCTGGATGTCATTTCCGTCCACATTGAGGATCAGCCCGACGTTCTTCAGCTGATTTCCGCAGAGAGCCTTACCTGTTTCTGAGAGAGGTTCGCTTCTGTCGATATGTCCCTTTCCGTCTGTTTCCTTATAACCCTTAGGAATAACTGCCGTCAATGACGGGAACAGCGGACGGATGGAGTGTCCCATCTCCTTTGCCCACTCATATCCGTCACCGGTTGATCCGGTCTTAGGGTATGAGAGGCCTCCTGTGCAGACGATCAGCTTGCGGCAGCTGTATACACTGCCGTCACTGCAGCTTACTTCAAATCTGTCGGTGGCACCTCTGTCATCCAGAGCGAAGCGAAGGATCTCCTTCACCTCTTTTCCGCAGCAGACTTCCGCACCGGCCTGTGTAGCAGCCTTGACGAGTGTGTCAACGACTTCGGATGCAAGATGCGAAGCAGGGAATGCACGGTCTCCTCTTTCCACGACAGTCTCCAAACCATATGACTCCAGAAAATCAATCATCTTTTCTGAAGTCAGGTTGTAGAATGACGGCTTGAGGAAGTTTGGTTTTGGGTGGATGTGTCCGCTGAATTCGTTCCATGCCTTCAGATTGGTGAAGTTGCATCTTCCCTTACCCGTAATCATGATCTTTCTTCCCGGACGAGGCATCTTCTCGAGGATGATGACCTTGCCGTTCACGCCATTGGAGGCATATGTCTGAGCAGCTCCGGCACCTGCCATGAGGCCGGCTGCTCCGCCACCGATGATTACGATGTCTGCTGTATGTACTGCCATCAATTATTTCTTTAAGAGGATGCGGTCGATATCCTTCTTCAGGTCTTCCTTGCCACGAAGACCGATGAGCATCTGAGGTTCTCCGTCGACAGGGATGAAGAGGAGAGCCGGGATTGAACTGATCTGGAATGCTTTAGCCAGATCCTTACACTGATCTACATCAACCTTATAGACTTCCACCTTGCCCTTATAATCCTTTGCAAGTTCTTCAAGGATTGGAGCGAGCTTTCTGCATGGACCGCACCACGTGGCTGTGAAGTCCACGATTGCAGGCTTCTTGCCGAGGTATTTCATACCTTCCTTAGTGGTGTCGATGATCTTTGCATTGAAAGATTCGGATGTCAGCTCTGTAACTTCACCTTTCTTGTCTGATGTGTTGCCTGCCTGTGCGCTGATACCGGCACAAACGAATATAGCCAATGCTATAAGGATTGTATTAAGTGTCTTCATGTCCCTAACTAAAAAATAATCTTAAAATCATAAAGTCCTTTACTGTCGGACTCTCCCTTGACAAGCGTCTCAGCCTCTGACTTAACTGCCAGAACAGCTAGGTCTGTGAGCTCTGCGACGACGTAGTCACCTATACGGAGTGATGTCAACTTTGATGCCTTACATATCGCATCTTCGATAATGTTCCTGTCTGCACATGCGCTGAAAACCTCATTACCATTTTTGTGGACTATATATCCGACATTGCCTTCCTCAAGTCTGTCTGCCGACAGAAGCGAAGAGGGAAGGACTGATGTGTGGTCTGCGCAGGAAGTGAATGCGATGTTGCAGCATCCTTCGCTCTGCTCGGGATTGCAGTACATCAGCATGCCGAAACTGAAAGCATCGAAATATCTTGATGCGAATTTCGGACTGATGCATTTGCCGGCCTTGCTTACCCTTGCGAAAACTACGGGGGCCCAGGAAATGCTTCCGATTCCTTCCGGAACATAGAAGTCTCTGTTCTCTCTTTCCCAGGTTGTGTCAGGACGGCAGTAGCAGAGCTCGCTGCCATTTGGCTTTACGATGATGTTCATGTCTTAATCCTTATCCTGTGAAAAAAGGTCTCCCAGGCTCTCGAACGGAGTATATCCCTTTGTCTTAGGAACTTTAGTCGTTGGCTTGAATTCCTGAGCGGCAGCCTTTCTTTCAGCATCATACTGAGCCTTGAGGAGAGCGAACTGGCGCTTTGTGTCAAGGGTGAAATCTCCGTTGTCGATCCATGCGAAGTATGAAGGTTCGCTGAAATAGACCTCACGGGCTGTCTTGCCCTTATGCTTTCCGAAACTTACGACAGGCTCGTCCTTGTCGTTGAGTATGAGTCTTCCTGCATAGTCAACAGTTCTCTGCTTTGTAGAGAATTTTGCGAGCTTGTCTACATTGTTTTCGATGCGAGGGTCTCCAGCGTATCTGTCAAGCTGTCCCTTGAGCACTTCATATGTCGCAAGGGTGTCGGCCTCAGCCGCATGTGCGTTCTCGAGGTCGCGGCCGCAGTAGAACATGTAGGCTGCCTTGAGGGTACGTGGCTCCATCGCATGGAAGATATTCAGTACATCCACCATCTTCATCTCATGAAGGTTGACAGGGAGCTCCTTCTGCTTCCATCTGCGCACTCGCTCGATCTCTTCCGCAAGCATAGGAAGATCGAACTTAGCTGAATTGAAGCCGGCAAGGTCGCTGTCTGCAATCCATTCTACGACTTCATCAGCGATGTCGCAGAATGTCGGGCAGTCTGCGAGGTCTTCAGCAGAGATTCCATGAACCGCCTGTGCGGACGGGTTGATAGATCTCTGGCATCCATGCTCATAGTCCCATGGCTTCACGCGCCATGTCTTCACCCTTTGTTCTCCTCCAGGGAATATCTTGACGAAGCAGAGCTCAATGATCGAGTCTGACGCGATATTGAGCCCTGTGCTTTCTATGTCAAAAAACAATAATGGTTTTTCGAGATTCAGTTCCATAACTAGCTGATCATGATTGGCATGATGATACCGCAGATCTTCTCGCTCTCTGCCTCATCTTCAGCAGGAACAACCAGAGCTGCTCTCTTGCTGTCGAGGAACTTCATCACTACCTCTCCGCAGTTCATGTTAGAAAGGATTTCAATGATGAACGGTGACTTGAATCCGATTGTCAGATCGTCTCCGTCGTACTGGCACTGCATTGTCTCATGCGCTGCGATAGAGAATCCGAGGTCCTGAGCAGAGATCATGAGTGAACTGTTCTTGAGGTCGAACTTGATGTGGTTCGATGCCTTGTTTGAACATACAGATACTCGCTTCACTGTGTTGAGGAGCTGTACCCTGTTGATTCTCAGGATGTTTGAGTTGTTCTGTGGGATTACGTCGCGGTATTTAGGGTATTTTCCTACAACAAGACGGCAGATTACCATTGTCTGACCGAACTTGAATGTAGCGTTCTTTGAATCGAATGAGATCTCAACTGTCTCCGCATCCTTGCCGATGATTGCCTTGAGGATGGCAGCCGGCTTCTTGTGAAGGATGAATGACGCCTTCTCTGAAGCGTTCACATCGTCTGTTGTATAGCAGATGAGCTTATGTGAGTCAGATGCTACGAGTGTAGTCGTGTTTGTGTCGATGTCGAAGAGGATACCGTTCATTGCAGGACGGATCTCATCGTCTGCTGTAGCATAGATGGTGCTTGCGATACCATCTACGAGGCTCTGTGCGGGGAACTGGAGAGTTACTGCAGTCTCGTCTGTACCTGTGATCTCAGGATAGTCCTCTGCTGGGAAGTAAGGGAGAGTCGACTCTCCGCTTGCCCAGCTGCATACGAATGAGCTGTCAGTTGTAGTGCTGATTGTGAGCGGCTGGTCAGGAAGCTCCTTGAGGAGATCCATCATGTGCTTTGCCGGCACTGCAATTCTTCCTTCTTCCGAAGTGTTCTCGACCTCTACCTGAGTCTTGAGCGTGAGTTCTGAATCAGAAGCTGTTATTTCCAGTACATTACCCTTGAGATCGAAAAGGAAATTCTCAAGAATCGGGAGCGGTGACTTTGCCGGAATTGCCTTAGCAACAGCCATAACGGCTCTGAGAAGTTCTGAACTTGAAATGATTACCTTCATAATTATGTCGTTTTTAATATTTATCGTTTTTTAATGCGGACATAATACCGCATATTAACTCAACAAATATAAGCATTTATTTCCAATGGGCGTGGCATATTTTTTGAAAAAAGTTCCACGATTCATTAAAAACATCTGAAGTATCAAACAAATTAACGGAATATTTATGAAAAGAGGCATTTTGATCACTTTGCTTTCCGCTATTGCAGGAGGCTTGACCGCTTATGTCGTTGTCAATACCATGACACCTGACAATGTTTCAGTTGTCGGAGAAGGTACAGGAGCATCCATGTTCCGTACAGTAAATCTGATGCAGGACAACTGGCCGGACTTTACCTATGCGGCCGAATCTGCAGTTGACGCAGTAGTTTATGTCAAGGTCACATCGACTCAGACAATGCAGCAGGCGCCAAATTCATTCTTTGACTATTTCTTCGGTTTCCCTCAAGGAGGTGGTGCACCTCAGCAGAGGGAGAAGGTTGGAAGCGGATCCGGAGTCATCATCCGTGAAGACGGATATATCGTGACAAACAACCATGTCATCGAAGATGCGACAAAGATCGAGGTGACATTGAACAATAATCAGACCTATCCTGCGACTCTCGTCGGAACAGACCCGGCGACAGATATTGCCCTTCTGAAGGTCGATGCGAAAGGTCTACCAACGATTCCTTTTGGAAATTCTGATAATCTCCGTCTTGGAGAGTGGGTGATCGCGATCGGATCACCATACGACCTCCGTTCGACCATCACTGCCGGTATCGTAAGTGCGAAGGGACGTACTATGCCGAATTATACCGGTGAATTCAAGGTGGAATCATTCATTCAGACAGATGCTGCCGTAAATCCCGGAAACAGCGGTGGCGCGTTGGTCGACAAGGCCGGCAACCTCGTAGGAATCAATACAGCAATCTATTCACAGACAGGATCTTATTCCGGATATTCATTTGCGGTACCTGTCAACATCGTCAAAAAGATCGCTTATGACCTCATGGACTTCGGAAGCGTGAAGAGAGCAGTCCTCGGAATCACAATGCAGGCAATCGACGATAAAATTGCTGATGAATTGAAACTTTCTTCAAGAAACGGCGTATATATTAACGAGGTTTCAAAAAGCAGTGCCGCAGATGAGGCTGGCATAGTGTCCGGAGACATCCTTCTGGCAATAGATTCCTTTAAGGTAAATACCCCTTCTTCAGTACAGGAGGCAGTCAGCACATATTCTCCTGGAGATAAGGCTGTGGTTATGATTCTGAGGGATGGAAAGGAGAAGAACATTGAGGTTACCTTCAAGGGTTCGTCACAGGAAAACGGAACTGTAGCCGAGGACGGTGCTGTTGCTTTTTATGGCTCATCAATCAAGGAGGCAGATGCCGAGACTCTCGAAAAGTTCAGACTTAGGAGCGGAGTCGAGATTGTGGAATTGGGACCTGGCAAACTCATGGAGGCGGGAGCTTCGGAAGGATTCATCATCCTGTATGTGAATGACCATCCGGTAAAGACTCCTCAGGACGTGATAGACATAGTCAAGAAGTCGAAGAGAACAGTATTTATTGAAGGTGTGACTCCTTCCGGTAGAACAGGTTATTTCGGCTTCGGAATCTAGGAAGAAGAAATTAACTTATATATTTGGAATGAGACAGTTAAAGATTACTAAATCGATTACCAACCGTGAGAGTGCATCTCTTGACAAGTATCTTCAGGAGATCGGTAGGGAGGAACTTATCACAGTCGAGGAAGAGGTAGAGCTCGCCCAGAGGATCCGCAAGGGAGATCAGGCCGCTCTCGAGAAGTTGACAAGAGCAAACCTCCGATTCGTGGTCTCTGTTGCGAAACAGTACCAGAATCAGGGCCTCAGCCTTCCGGACCTCATCAACGAGGGTAACCTCGGACTTATCAAGGCTGCTGAGAAATTCGATGAGACAAGAGGTTTCAAGTTCATCTCATATGCCGTATGGTGGATCCGTCAGTCGATTCTTCAGGCTCTTGCAGAGCAGTCAAGAATCGTGAGACTTCCTCTCAATCAGGTGGGATCACTCAATAAGATCAACAAGGCGCTTCAGAAATTCGAGCAGGAGAACGAGCGTATGCCTTCAAGCGAGGAGCTTTCTGAAATGATCGATGTACCTAAGGACAAGATCGCGGATACACTTCGAGTTTCAGGCCGCCACGTGTCAGTGGATGCACCGTTCGTAGAGGGTGAGGACAACAGCCTTCTTGATGTGCTTGTGAACAATGATTCTCCTAGTGCAGACCGTGGTCTCGTAAATGAGTCACTCAACAAGGAGATCGAAAGAGCTCTTTCAACTTTGGCTACACGTGAGAGAGAAATCATCAAGTCTTTCTTCGGAATCGGATGTCAGGAAATGACTCTTGAGGAGATCGGTGAGAGATTCGGACTTACAAGAGAGCGTGTGCGCCAGATCAAGGAGAAGGCGATCCGCAAGCTCAAGAATAATTCAAGAAGCAAACTTTTGAAAAGCTATTTAGGATAATGACTCCAGAAACATTCATCATAACCAAAGCGTCTGAAGCAATTCAGGCGCTTTACGGCGTTGAGGTACCTGAGGCTCAGCTCCAGGTGCAGGTGACACGCAAGGAATTCGAGGGTGACTACACACTTGTTGTATTCCCTCTTTTGAAGGTATCCAAGACAAGTCCTGAGAACACAGGTAACGCCATCGGCGAGTGGCTCAAGACCAACGTCGCTGAGGTTGCAGGATACAATACAGTAAAAGGCTTCCTCAATATCTCTTTCTCTGAGGTATATTGGAACAATGTATTTGCTGAGATCGCCACTGCAGAGGATTTCGGTCAGCTTGCTCCTACAGGAAGAACAATCATGGTCGAGTATTCTTCTCCAAATACCAACAAGCCTCTCCACCTCGGACACATCCGTAACAATCTTCTCGGATGGTCTGTGGCAAAGCTTCTTGAGGTGTGCGGTCATAATGTGATGAAGGTAAATCTCGTGAACGACCGTGGTATCCACATCTGCAAGTCAATGTATGCGTGGAAGGTCCTCGGTAACGGCGAGACTCCTGCATCAAGCGGAAAGAAGGGTGACCACCTTGTGGGTGACTACTATGTGGCATTCAACAACCTTTACAAGAAGGAGGTTGACGAGCTCGTGGCTGGCGGAATGAGCAAGGAGGATGCAGAAAAGAATGCACCATCTCTCAAGGCTGCTCAGGAAATGCTCTTCAAGTGGGAGAACGGCGATGCTGAGGTAGTTGAACTCTGGAAGACAATGAACGGCTGGGTATATGAGGGCTTCGACAAGACTTACGGAGATCTCGGTATCAGCTTTGACAGAACTTACTATGAGTCACAGACTTATCTTTTCGGAAAGGCTCTCGTTCAGAAGGGACTTGAGGCAGGTATCTTCGAGAAGCAGGAGGATGGATCAGTTTGGTGCGACCTTACTGCTGACGGACTTGACAGAAAGCTTCTTCTTCGTGGCGACGGTACTTCGGTTTATATGACTCAGGACCTCGGTACAGCAGAGCAGCGTTTCGCTGAGTACAGCCTCGATGAGCATATCTATGTAGTAGGTAATGAGCAGAACTACCATTTCCAGGTTCTCAAGCTCATTCTTGGCAAGCTCGGTTTCAGCTGGGCTGACTATATCTACCACCTTTCATACGGTATGGTGGAGCTTCCTGAAGGAAAGATGAAGTCACGTGAGGGAACAGTGGTTGATGCAGACGACCTTATTGCAGCTATGTACAATACTGCAAAGGAGACATCTCTCGAGCTCGGAAAGATCGACAATCTTTCTGCTGAGGAGCAGGATGCTCTCTTCAAGATGATCAGCCTCGGTGCGCTCAAGTATTTCATCCTCAAGGTTGACCCTCGCAAGACAATGCTGTTCGACCCTAAGGAGTCTATCGACTTCAACGGAAACACAGGTCCTTTCATCCAGTATACTCACGCACGAATCAAATCGATTCTCCGCAAGGCTGATGAGAAGGGTGTGGCACATACAGCAGCGGCTGTCAAGCCCGAGTCAGAGCTTACTCCTAAGGAGGTACGTATCATAAAGATACTCAACACTTTCCCTGCAAAGGTTGCAGAGGCTGGTGCGGCTCATTCACCTGCTGTGATTGCAAATTACGCTTACGAACTTGCTAAGGAGTTCAATCAGTACTATCACGATACTCCTATCCTTCGCGAAGAAAATCAGGCACTCCTCGAGTACCGTCTCGTACTTGTAGAGACTATCGCAAAGGTTCTCAGCAAGGCGATGTCAATCCTCGGAATCACACTTCCTGAGAGAATGTAATAAAAAGATCAGGCGTCCTTCCGGGCGCCTGAATCTTCTTTTTTATTCAGATAGTGTCATATTGACGTTCAGTTTGCGAAGTGTCGCCAGGAAGTTCCTTAGCTCTTCTTCACCGATGCCTTCAAGCATCTGGTCCAGAATCGAGATGCCTTTCTGTTTTGCCCCTGGCTTCAGCTGATTGGCCTTTTCTGTAATAACCAGAGTATTTGACCTGCGGTCCTGAAGGTTCTGCTGGCGTACTACGAAACCTTTGCGCTCAATTGCATCTACAAGTTTGGTAACCGAGTTCTTGTCCTTCTGCAACTGGTCCGCCAATTGCTGTTGGGTCATTTCTCCCTGGTTCCACAGGAGATCGATGAGCATGAACTGCTCCGGAGTAAGAGGGACATCCATCTGTCGTAGTTTTGCGGCAATGAATTGCTTAAGCTTGCAGCCGGTAAGATTCAGTTCTACTGCGATTTCTTTAGATAGTAGCATAGGTAGATAGTATAATTTCGTACAAATTTAATCAAACTGAACGAATAGTTAGTTATTTTGTGGTAAAATATACAGATAAATGATAATAACTCTTATAATATTGCTCATTTCCGCTGCTCTTTTCGTCAGCGGAAAGGTAAGATCTGACCTTGTCGCATTGTGTGCGCTTCTGGCCCTGCTTCTTTTCCAGATATTGGGCCCTGCAGAGGCCCTTGCCGGCTTCTCCAACACCACTGTGATAATGATGGTCGGTCTTTTCATTGTCAGTGGAGGAATCTTCCAGACAGGTCTTGCCAAGATGATCGGTGGACAGGTGACCAAACTGGCCGGAACCAGCGAGACTCGTCTTTTCCTTACAGTTATGCTTGTGACTGCCCTTATCGGTGGTTTTGTCAGCAATACCGGTACTGTTGCCCTTATGCTTCCTATCATTGTAAGTATGGCATCATATGCAGGAACGTCGCCTCGTCGTTTTCTTATGCCTCTCGCATTCGCGAGCAGCATGGGAGGAATGATGACCCTTATCGGTACGCCTCCTAACCTTATCATCCAGGAGATCTGGTCTACAGCAAAGGCAAACGGACTTGTCGCTTCCACAATGCAGGACATCACTTTCTTTACTTTCCTTCCTGTGGGTGTAGTGACTCTTGTGGTGGGTATTCTGGTGCTTATGCCTCTTACAAAGATCTTCCTTACTCCAAAGACCAAGGATAAGGACAAGAAGTCTGACAACAAGAGCCTTAATGAACTTGTAAAGGAGTACGGACTTGCAGATAACCTTTTCAGAGTCCATATCAACGGACCGTCAGATGCCATCGGTAAGTCGATTCTTGAACTTGACATTTATCGCAAGTATGGACTGAACGTCCTTGAGCTCAGAAGAAGTGCAGGTAACAACAAGTTCGTGAGGACAGTTAGCCAGCAGCTCGCTTCACCTACGTTGGTCATGCAGCAGGGTGACGTCCTTTATCTTTCAGGCGAAGCGGATAAGGTGCAGCAGTTTGCTGAGGATTTTACTTTGAGACTTCTTGATATCCATACAGATGAGATCGAAGGCAGTTCTTCAAATACTTCTCTCGATTTCTTCGATATCGGAATCGCTGAGATTCTTATCATGCCTTCTTCGTCGATGATCAACAGAACGATCTTCGAAGCAGGTTTCAGAAGCAAGTTCAGCCTTAATGTGCTCGGAATAAGAAGAGGTAAGGAGTATCTCCTTCAGGATCTTGGAGAAGAAAAGATACATAGCTCAGATGTACTTCTCGTCCAGGGTACATGGAAGGATATTGCACGTTTGAGAAACGAATCTTCAAACTGGGTGGTTCTTGGAGAGCCTCTTCAGGAGGCGGCCAAGGTTACTCTCGACTATAAGGCTCCTATCGCAGCTCTTATCATGGTTGCAATGGTGGTCATGATGGGTGTGGATTCCATACCGGTGGCTCCTGTAACCGCTGTTCTTGTGGCTGCTGTCCTGATGGTGATTACTGGTTGTGTAAGAAGTGTCGAGGCTGCCTACAAGACCATCAACTGGCAGACAATCGTTCTTTTCGCAGCGATGCTTCCGATGTCTACTGCTTTGGAAAAGACAGGTGCATCTACAATGATTGCTGATTTCATCGTGAAGACATTCGGAACAAGCGGCCCATACGTTGCTTTGGCTGCAGTATATTTCGCGACATCGATCATGACTATTTTCATAAGCAATACGGTTACTGCAGTGCTTATGGCTCCAATCGCCCTTCAGTGTGCACTTGGTATCGGAGTCAGCCCTCTGCCGTTCCTGTTTGCTGTGACAGTTGCTGCTTCGATGTGTTTTGCATCACCTTTCTCGACACCGCCTAATGCCCTTGTCTTGCCGGCAGGTCAGTACACATTCATGGACTTCATCAAGGTCGGTCTGCCCCTGCAGATCATTATGGGTATTGTAATGGTGTTCGTGCTTCCTATGATTTTTGCGTTCTGACAGATAATCCGGCACAGATACGTGCCTGTGGTATAGTTTCTGAAATGTTCGTTCATGCTGCCTCCCCGTTATGGCAGCATGAACGAACATTAATTTTTAGATACGGAAACTATGAATACAGGAAACTCATTATTGTGCTTCTTTGCCGGAGTGGCAGCAGGAGCTGTAGCTGCGCTTTTCCTGGCACCGGATTCCGGTGTGAATACCCGTGCCAGAATAAGGCAGGGAGCATCGGACGTTGTTGGAAAGGCAAAGGAAAAGATTGCTGAAGGTCTTGATGACATCGAAACTGCCTTAGGCGAGAAATGATGGAAGAGAAAAGCAATCTGTTGAACAGTCTGTCTTCGGCTCTTGTGGAATACCTCGGGCTGAGGACAGATGAATTCAAGAAGAAGATCGTTTCTGCTCTTGCCATAGGATTCAGCAGAGTACTGTCGATTCTGGTGATAGTAGTTCTTCTTATGATAGTGCTGGCCATTCTTGCCATGGCTTTCATAATTCTCATTGGAGATGCCATAGGAAGCTGGAGTGGAGCTGCGTTCATTGTCGGAGGAGTCTATCTCATCGCTTTCGCTGTCCTTTACTTCTTGAGGAAAAGGCTGTTTCTTAACACGTTCACAAACCTGTTTGCAGGTATCGTTGATTCAGGTACACCTCTCGATAACTGGAAGTCCCTGCTTCTGATCATTGTCAAAAATCTTCGAAACGGCATGGACGTCTGAGAATTTGGATAAATCCATGAATCAGAAATGCACGTAGTATGGAAATATTCATTAAATTTGTATGATTTGGTGAATATGGCAGAAACAGGTGCATATATGATTCCGACCTCAATCAAGGAGGTCAAGGCTTTGGGATGGGATTACATAGATGTGATTCTTTTTACGGGCGATGCATTCATCGACCATCCGTCCTTCGGTACGGCGGTAATTGCGAGATGGCTCCAGAAGTTCGGTTACAGGGTGGCGGTGGTGCCGCAGCCGAACTGGCGTGACGACCTTCGCGACTTCCGAAAGCTCGGTGCACCGCGACTTTATTTCGGTGTCAATGCTGGTGCGATGGACTCAATGGTGAACCATTATACCGCGGCCAAGCGACTCCGCAGCGACGATGCATATACACCGGAGGGCAAGGCGGGACAGCGACCTGACTATGCAGTGACAGTCTATACAAAGATCCTCAAGCAGATATATACTGACATTCCGGTTCTGATCGGTGGCATCGAGGCTTCACTCAGACGTGTGACCCACTATGATTACTGGCAGGATGCATTGAAGCCGTCAATCCTTGTCGACAGCGGAGCGGACTGGCTCTGCTACGGAATGGGTGAGAGGACGATGATTGAATTCACCAAGGCGATTGAAGCCGGAAGAAATATAAGCGACATCAGAAAGATTCCTCAGCTGGTCTTCTATATGGACGGCCGCTGCAAGCTCAAGGATGCTGTGGTTCTGAATTCGTATGAGAGATGCTGCAAGGACAAGATCGCATTTGCAGAGAACTTCCATGTAGTCGAGACATATGCAAACATGCTTCATCCGCCTGTGCTTGTGGAGCCTGTCAAGAACGGTTATGTGCAGATAAATCCTACATGGCCGCCTGCGACTCAGGAAGAGATGGACTCCTTCTGGGACCTTCCTTTCACAAAACAGCCGCATCCAAGGTACAAGGGAAAGCATATTCCTGCGTTTGAGATGATCAAGTTTTCGGTGAATACCCATCGCGGATGTTTCGGAGGATGTAACTTCTGTACTATTGCAGCCCATCAGGGCAAGTTCATACAGTCTCGCAGCGAAGATTCGATAATAAAGGAAATAAAGGGCCTTAACGACCTTCCTGGCTTTGCCGGCAATATATCTGATGTTGGAGCGCCGACAGCGAACATGTACGGAATGAGAGGAAAGAATCCTGAACTTTGTGCGAAATGTCGTCGCAAGTCGTGCCTCTTTCCGAGCCCATGCAAGAATATGGACCGTTCGCACGAACGTCTCCTTAAGCTATATGACCGTATTGCGGGAGTCAAGGGAATCCGTCATGCGTATATCGGCAGCGGAATCCGTTATGACCTTTTCCTCGATGAAAAGGGTTTCGTGGACGAGACCTCATATCCATATCTCAAGGAACTCATTCTCGAGCACACATCCGGTCGTCTGAAAGTTGCGCCGGAACATACGGAAGACAGCGTGCTGAAGCTGATGGCGAAGCCGTCATTCCGACTGTTCGAGCGTCTCAGAGTCGAGTTTGACAATATTGTGGCCTCTAGCGGACGCAAATGTGAACTTGTTCCATACTTCATATCAGCGCATCCGGGATGCGGAATGAGGGAGATGCAGAGACTTGCCCGCAATCCGGCACTTCAGGGTCTCTATATGGATCAGGTACAGGACTTCACTCCTACGCCGATGACTACATCTTCTGTGATGTACTACACAGGACTGGATCCTAAGAACCTCGAGAAAGTGTTCGTGGAGAGGGATCTGGCAAGGAAGAAGGAACAGAAATCGTTCTTCTTCAGACGTGAAAAGAAATAAATCAAACTTATAAGATAAAATGAAGAACTACATTGAAACCCATAAGGAGAGATTCTTTGATGAACTCTTTTCTATTCTCAGAATCCCGTCTGTAAGCTCGCTCGAGCAGCACAAGCCAGACATGCAGAAGTGTGCTGAGCGACTTGTAGAGCTTCTTCTTGAGGCAGGCGCAGACGAGGCTGCAGTATATCCGACAACAGGACATCCTGTAGTGTTCGGTCAGAAGATTGTCGATCCGTCGCTTCCGACTGTCCTCGTATATGGACATTATGATGTGCAGCCGGTAGACCCTATCGCACTCTGGCATTCGGATCCGTTCGAGCCTGAGATCCGCGACGGTGCCATCTATGCACGTGGTGCCAACGACGATAAGGGACAGCTTTTCATGCATATCAAGGCATTTGAGTTCATGGTGCGCGAAGGCGGTCTCAAGCATAACGTGAAATTCATTCTTGAGGGTGAGGAGGAGATCGGAAGTCCGTCTCTCGCTGCATGGGCAAAGGAAAATAAGGAAATGCTGGCGGCAGACATCATCCTCGTGTCAGATACAACAATGATTTCAGAGTCTGTACCTTCGATCAACTGCGGAATGCGTGGTCTGTCATATGTTGAGGTAAAGGTTACAGGACCTAACAAGGACCTGCACTCAGGTCACTACGGCGGAGCGGTAGCTAATCCTATCAATGTACTCTGCGATATGGTTTCGTCCCTTATCGACAAGGACGGACGTATCACTGTAAAGGGATTCTATGACGATGTCGTGGAACTTTCAGCAGAAGACAGAGCCAAGCTTTCAAGAGCTCCGTTCGATATTGAAGAATATAAGGAATTCCTTGATATAAAGGAAGTTAAAGGTGAGGCTGGGTACAGCAGTCTCGAGCGTACCGGCATCAGACCATGTCTTGATGTAAACGGTATCTGGGGCGGCTATATCGGAGAAGGTGCCAAGACTGTACTTCCTTCAGTGGCTCATGCGAAGATTTCCATGAGACTTGTTCCTAACCAGGACAGCGAGACGATCACAAGACTCTTTACCGAGCATTTCCTATCGATTGCTCCTGACTATGTAAAGGTCGAGGTCATCCCTCATCATGGTGGAGACGGCTTCCTCATTCCTATCTCATCACCTGCATATAAGGCTGCAGAGAAGGCTATGACTGAGGTTTACGGCATCGAGCCGGTTCCTTCACGTGGCGGCGGTTCGATTCCTATCCTCGCAGATCTCCAGCGTATCCTTCAGATCGATCCGCTTCTGATGGGATTCGGTCTTGAACGTGATACCATCCACTCTCCGAACGAGAGCTATCTTCTCAAGCAACTTTTTGCCGGTATGGAGGCCATCGCTCTCTTCTATAGGTATTACTAACAGTAAGGAGGAGCGGATTTGATTGCGGAATTGGCATTTTCGCAACCCCGCGTAGGGGGAGGGGCCCACGAAGTGGGAGGGGGCCAATGGAGCAACAAACCGTCCGACTCTCTGTTATAATAGCTGTTAACAATGCTTAAAACTCATATTAAGATATGAATAGAAAAGAACTATTTGAGCAGATTCAGGCAAAGAAGAGCATGTTATGCGTAGGCCTGGATGTAGATTTTGATAAGATGCCTGAGCATGTGAAAGCATTGGCAAAACATGGTGAGCTCGCAATCAAAGGCGAACTGTACAAAGGCAAGGCACGCTCTATCATCGAGTTCAACAAAGCAATCGTAGATGCTACAGCAGCACATTGCGTTGCATACAAGCCAAACCTTGCATTCTATGAATGCTACGGTATCGATGGAATGCGCGCACTCGATGCTACAGTGGATTACATCAGATCTAAGTATCCTGAAATCTTCCTCATTGCAGATGCTAAGAGAGGAGATATCGGAAACACTGCAAAGATGTATGCAAAGGCATTCTATGAGGAAATGGACTTTGATGCTGTAACAATCGCTCCATATATGGGTGCAGACAGCGTTACTCCGTTCCTTGAGTATAAGGACAAGTGGGCTATCGTGCTTGCCTTGACATCCAATGCATCAGCATACCAGTTCCAGAATGCACAGAAGGACGGTAAGCCTCTCTATCAGGCTGTTATGGAAGAAATGATGGAGATCTCTACTCCGGACAACATGATGTTCGTTGTCGGTGCAACAAAGGCTGACAAGCTTGAAGAGCTCCGCAGCTTCTGTCCTGACAATTTCTTCCTTGTACCTGGTGTAGGTGCACAGGGTGGATCTGCTGAAGAGGTGATCGCACATGGTTCCAATGACCATGGCGGACTCCTTATCAACTCGTCAAGAGGAATCCTCTTCGCTGACAGCACTGAAAACTACGCGAAAGTAGCAGGTGAAGTGGCAGCCAAGACAGCAAATCTCTAGTCTGAACAGCTCAGTGCAATATGTAACATATTGACTGTCATGAAACAGATGCGTGCTCCCCGCGGGGAGCACGCATCGTTTGTAAAGTGCTGGTGTCTAATTATTTATAGTTGCCATGAAGGTGGGGGAGGGACGGTGATTTTCGGAGTCGTATCCGAAGATGTACTTTCCGTCTGATGAGTTCAGCAGGAAATAGCGGTGAGAGGCTTCTGCGCTTCCGTACCTGACTGACATCTTGAGATGGTTTTCTTCCAGGAATGCCTCAAGATATTTGATCTTGGTTATATCTCCGGCAGGCTCTTTCTTCAGTGAGCATCCCGCTTCAATCCATGCGACTGATATGTCAGTGAGCTTTGACGGATGTCGGGCTCGGCAATATTCATATAGGATGACCCCACGTCGCTCCAAACTCAGAGGCGTATCCAGAACCATGATATGGTCAAGATGTGCTGTAAATTCCGTCAGGAAGCCTTCTGAAGAGCATATAAGATCTCTGATCACCTTCTGCCATGCTTCTGTGTTGTAATAGAAATCTATCATACGTGATATCTTCATGGCAGTCTTAAGCTCTGCAGGAGACATTTCCGGAGTCTGAAGAACCTCGTATGGAGGAAGAGGGGAGTATTTAAGACCTTTTTCTTTTGCATCAGTCCTCATCTGGGTTCCAGGAAGCACTTTAAGCGATTCGATCTGAAGCTCATCCACTCCGATTTCCGCTAGCTTGATTATATCCTTGCACAGCATCCCAAGGCTGTATGAAGGAAGACCTGTGATAAGGTCTGCATGTGTTTCAAGATTGTCAAGCGAACAAAGGAATCTGAGGCCTTCAAGAGATGAATTCAGACTTCCTTTTCGTCCACTTTCTGCAAGTACAGTACTGTTCAGACTCTGTATTCCTGCTTCAAGGTGCAGCAGACCTTCAGGAAGACAGGCAAGCTTATCTTTCAATATATCAGAAATAAGCGAAGGATGTATCTCCAGGTGGAACCTCATTCTGCCGTGGTACTCTGCAAAGATGTCCAGCATCTTGCATGCGCGTGCAGTATCAAAATTGAATGTCCTGTCCAGAACCCTCACGTCCTTTATTCCATGTGAACAGATGTTTTCAAGCCGACCTTTCACCTGCTCCAAAGACTGATATCTGACAGGTTTTTCTCCACCGCTGACGCAGAATGCGCATGTGTTGAAGCATCCTCGAGTGGTCTCCAGCTGTACGAACGGCTTGTCCCACTTGAAGAATGAACTCTCCTCCGGATATTTCAACGAAGAGAAGTCAGCGACTCTGGCTATACCATTATCGTGGTACTTCCCGTCTGATCCGGAAATCCAGCATAGTCCGTCTATTGCATGCCATGAAGATTCGTTGTGGATGTTCTCCAGAAACTTCGGAAGCGCAACTTCGCCTTCTCCTTTGATTATAGCAGATACGAACGTGTTTCTTCTGAGAAACTCTGCATTATTTCCGAGAAACTCCGGGCCTCCGCAGACCACCTTGACATCATCAAGCAGCTGGACCGCGCGGGACAGTACCTCGATCTGCATCTGATGGGTAAACAGCCAGAAGGTGGCAGCAATCACATCCGGTTTCTCCAAGGCTACAGCTGCCGCCAATGCGCCCGGGTCTTCATTTATTGTTCCTCTTACGACACGCCACTCCCAATCCGTCCTTTCGCTTACCTGTGCATGAATTGCCGGCAATGCGACTGACGAATGTGAGTATGAACTGTTTATATCAAGCCAGAGTATCCTCATAGCAGATGGTATTAAAATAGTGGGCTTGATCTGATCAAACCCACTATATAAGAGATGTAATATCTTTTAGTTGTTGGCTGCGATACCGCTCTTGAGGAACTTGATGAAGTTCTCGACTGAGAGGTCGTAGCTGTGTGTCGGTACGAGAATCTCGCCGTCAGGGGAGAGGAGAACGTAATTAGGCTGAGCATTTACGTTGAACTTCTCACGTGCAATATAAGAGTTCACACGTCCGAGATCCTTGTATACCTTTCCTGTCTCAGCATCTGTTACCCAATCTTCTTCAGGAAGTTTGTGCTTGTCATCAACATAGAGTGCGCAGATGACAAACTCGTTACGGAGAATGTCAAGAGCTGCAGGATCGCTCCATACTCTCTGCTCCATCTCGCGGCAGTTTACGCATGCATGACCTGTAACGTCAACGAAAACAGGCTTACCTGACTTCTTTGCTGCTGCAAGTGCATCCTCAAGGTCAAAGTAACCGTCGAGGTTGTGCGGAAGGTGGAGGAAGTCATATTTCTTCTCCGCAGTCTGAGCAGGAGCGTCAGATACTGTTGCATGTGCGCTTGAACCTGCTGAAACAACGTAGTCCTGTGTAGAGATCGGAGGAAGATATCCTGAAAGACCGCTGAGCGGTGCACCCCACATGCCAGGAACCATGTATACTACGAATGAGAATACTACGATTGCAAGAGAGAGTCTTGTCACTGAGATGTGCGGAACATCGTCATCGTGAGCGAACTTGAGCTTGCCGAGGAGGTAGAATCCGAGAAGAGCGAATACTACGATCCAGATAGCAAGATAGATCTCTCTGTCGAGGAGTCCCCAGTGATAAGTCTGGTCAGCCATGCTGAGGAACTTGAATCCGAGAGCAACCTCAATGAATCCCATTACAACCTTTACAGTGTTCAACCATCCGCCACCGCTTCTCTTGAGGTCCTTGAGGAGTGATGGGAAGAATGCGAGAAGTGTGAAAGGAAGTGCGAATGCTACTGAGAATGCAAGCATTGTCACGATTGGAATCCACCATGCACCGTTGCTTGAAGTTGCCTGGATAAGCACGTTTCCTACAATCGGACCTGTACATGAGAATGATACAAGCACGAGAGTAAGAGCCATGAAGAATACTCCTGCAAGTCCCTTCTTGTCAGAACCCTTGTCACTCTTGTTTACAAGAGACTGTGGGAGAGTGATTTCAAATGCTCCGAAGAAAGAAGCCGCGAACACCATGAAGATGACAAAGAAGAGGATATTAGGCAACCAGTGTGTTGCAATCCAGTTGAAGATGTCTGCAGTCACAGACTCACCGCCTACAATACGTGTGATAACGATGAGGAGAGCGATAGGGAGTGTGTAGAGGAGTACGATGAAGAGACCGTACATACCAGCCTTGAAACGACCCTGTGCCACTGACTCGGATCCCTTGAGGAAGAACGATACTGTCATCGGAACCATAGGGAATACACATGGAGTAAGAAGCATTGCGAATCCCCAGAGGATTGCCTGAAGAATCAGACCCCATGGGAAAGCTGTCTTCTCCTTTTCTGCAGGTGCGGCAGAACCTACCTGAACCTCAAAGTCATAGTACTCTGCTTTACATGCGCCGCCTGTGCAGGCGTTTGTAAAGATTGTACCGCTGATTACGGCGCTGCCTGATGACTTTACATCCTGAGCGATGACGATTTCGTCATAATAATGCTTCACGAGGTCGCCGAACTCATCTGTCTCTTCGATTGGAGTACCGACTTCGTAAGGTTCTCCGACGAGTTCACCACCCTGCACTGCAAGGTCGAGAATCTCTGTTGCCGAGAACTCATCTGTAAGGGTGTATGTGTGATATCCGGAAGCAACCTTTCCTGTAAACACTACAGTATAGAGGTCACCCTCACCCTTATCTACCTGCGAGGACCAAGTAACGAGCTGTCCCTGCGCAAAAGCCGCGAGACTCAAAAGAGACGCGGCTAGAACTGTTATGAATTTTCTCATTGAATTATGTTATTTTGCGAATGCTACTGATCTGGTTTCTCTGATCACTGTAATCTTGACCTGTCCAGGATAAACCATCTCTTCCTGGATCTTTCTTGCGATCTCAGTTGACAATGATTCTGCATCCTGGTCTGTCACCTGGTCAGCACCAACGATTACTCGGAGCTCGCGGCCGGCCTGGATAGCGTATGTCTTTGTTACACCAGGGTATGACTGAGCGATGTTCTCCATATCCTTGAGTCTCTTGATGTATGACTCGATCACTTCGCGGCGTGCACCTGGACGTGCTCCTGAAATGGCGTCACCGACAAGTACGAGAGGAGCGATGATTGATGTCATCTCCACTTCCTCGTGGTGTGAACCGATCGCGTTGCAGATATCAGGCTTCTCCTTATATTTCTCGGCAAGCTTCATACCGAGGATTGCATGTGGCAGCTCCGGATCCTCATCGGAAACCTTTCCGATATCGTGGAGGAGACCTGCACGCTTAGCTGTCTTAGGATTGAGTCCGAGTTCAGAAGCCATTGTAGCACAGATGTTTGCAACCTCGCGAGCGTGCTGGAGAAGGTTCTGACCGTATGATGAGCGATACTTCATTCTACCGATGAGCTTAACGAGCTCGATGTGCATTCCATGGATACCGAGGTCGATACATGTTCTCTTACCTGTCTCCATGATCTCGTCTTCAAGCTGCTTCTGCACCTTTGCGACAACTTCCTCGATACGTGCCGGATGGATACGTCCGTCGATTACAAGCTGGTGGAGTGCAAGACGTGCAACCTCTCTTCTTACAGGGTCGAATGCAGAAAGAAGGATTGCTTCAGGTGTGTCATCGACAACGATTTCAACTCCTGTTGCAGCCTCAAGCGCGCGGATGTTACGTCCTTCGCGACCGATGATGCGTCCCTTGATTTCGTCGCTCTCGATATGGAATACTGTCACTGCATTTTCGATTGCAGTTTCAGATGCTGTTCTCTGGATTGTGTTGATGACGATGCGCTTAGCTTCCTTGCTTGCAGTAAGGCGAGCCTCGTCCATCACGTCGTTGATGTATGACTGAGCCTGAGTTCTTGCCTCCGCCTTCATGCTTTCCATAAGCTGGTTCTTAGCCTCTGCTGCAGTAAGGCCTGCAAGTTCCTCGATCTGACGGATTGCATCCTGACGGAGCTTCTCGTACTCCTCAGACTTCTTGGTTGCGATTTCAACCTGTGCCTTTAGGTTTTCTCTGATTGCTTCAGCCTCCTTGTTCTTGCGGCCGAGCTCAGAATTCTGCTGATTGAGACTGTTCTCCTTCTGCTTGAGCCTGTTCTCTACATCATTGATATGCTTGTTCTTTTCGTTGATGTAGTGTTCATGCTCGCTCTTGAGCTGGAGGAACTTCTCCTTAGCCTGGAAGATCTTTTCCTTCTTGATGTTCTCGGCTTCAACTTCAGCCTGCTTGATGATCTCTTCTTTTTGTCCTTTCAGAAGTATTCTACGGACAACTATGTAAGCTGTGACAGCAGCGATTGCTCCCAAAACTGCACATAAGATGTTGATTACAATGTTCATGGTTGTATATTCGTTTTAGTTTTTTCACAAAAATGACCAGCCGTTTCTTCGGAAGCGACTGGTCAGGTTATTCAATAAAAGCCGTTAGCCGGTTTGTCAGAAAATCTTAAATAAATAAGATTTAGGCTCCGGAAGAATCGGTTCTGAAATCCTCCGTCCCGCAAAGCGGAATCCCCCTGAGGGTCACATAGGTCCATCATCCCCATCCGAGTAACCTGGTTACATTATCAATGTTGATTTCAGCAAAAATGTAACTAACGGCTGTTTTTATCAATGTTTTCAAGATATCCTTCTAACTCCTTCGCAAGCATTTCCTCACCGTCCACAAGGTCCTTCACCTGCTTGTTGAGAGTGATGTTTGACATACATGTATTCAGAGCGACAAATGAGAGGATCTCGATCATTCCCTTTCCCGGAAATCTGTCCTGGTACTTTGCCACCATCTTGTTTATGTCGTCCGCAGCCTTTCTGATCACCTCTTCATGTTCCGGTGAATTAACTTTCAAAGGGTAGTTGCGGTCTGCGATCTTGATATTGATGCTTTGTGCCATATTATCCCTCCAATAGTGTAATGCACCTGTCTATCTCCTTGATAAGGCTGTTGATCTTCTTCTTGGCCTCAGGACTTCCTTCAGCCCCTGCCTTGAATGCCTCTGCGAGTTTCAGGTTATCTATCTGTCTTTCTAACTCTGTTATCTGCTTCCTGTAAGCTTCATTCTGGGTTTTCACCTGGTCCAGTTCAGCCTGGAGCCTTGTGCACTCCGCTTTCTCCGCCTCGTATGCGGCGATAAGTCTTTTTATTTTCTGCTTTACTGTATCAAGCATTTTTACCCAAATTTAACCTACCATGCAAAAATAACAAACTGCTTTGATTTCTCAAAATAATAATGAGAAAATCAAAGCAGTTTGCTGTTAAAGTCATTTCAGATGACCGGTCTTGCCGGGCATGACGTCCTGAAGGTTATACCTGGGCATGACGTCCTGAATTGTCATACCTGGCTTGATCGGGTATCACTAGAGTTCCTCGACAGCTGTCATACCCTCTTCGATGGCCTTCTTGTTAAGGGCGATGAGGTCTGCATAGCGTGCAGGGATACATTTTGCAAGACCCTTGTCGATGTTCTCGAATGAAACGATAGGCTTCATCTTGAGGTATGCGCCCATCACTGCCATGTTGTACACCTTTGAGTTTCCTACGTTGGCTGCAACGTTGATCGCATCGATCTTACAGATCTTGATGTCTGTTCTTGTAGGAGGGTTGATGATTCCGTTAGGGTCATAGATGAGGAGGCCTCCCGGCTTCACGGTGCTCTCGAACTTGTCGAGTGACTGCTGGTTGAGGATGATCGCTGTGTCGTATTTTGTCACGATAGGTGAGCTGATCTTCTTGTCGCTCACGATAACGCATACGTTAGCTGTACCTCCGCGCATCTCAGGACCGTATGATGGCATCCAGGTCACTTCCATATCCTGCATGATCGCGCAGTATGCGAGGATCTTACCCATAGAGAGGACTCCCTGTCCTCCGAAACCTGCTATAATTATCTCTTCCTTCATATTTTCAAACTTGTTTTCATTAGCAATCGTCTGCTGATACGTCAGATTCTTCGGGGTTGTACCGTAATATGAAAATATTGTCTACGTTACCCTTTCCCTAAATCCCTTTCCTCGGGAAAGGGACTTACTGACGCTTCGCTTTAATTGTTACTCTGTTTTTAATACGTCCTTGATGTCACCGAGCGGATACTTAGGGAACATGTTCTCAACCATCCACTTGTTAGCTGCTGTAGGGCTCATCTTCCAGCCTGAGTTACATGTAGCGACGATCTCTACGAATGAGAGTCCGATGCCCTTCTGGCTGTATTCGAAGGCCTTGCGGATTGCTGCCTTTGCCTTGCGTGCCGCAACTGCTGTATGAACGGCCTGTCTTGTGATATAAGCGGTTCCGTCAAGCTGTGCGATCATAGGCGCAAGTACGAGCGGGAATCCGTTGAGTTTCGCATCACGTCCGTAAGGAGTTGTAGCTGTCTTCATTCCGAGCAGTGTGGTAGGAGCCATCTGTCCTCCTGTCATACCATAGATACCGTTGTTGATGAAGATCACGACGATGTTCTCACCGCGGCTGCATGCGTGGATGATCTCGGCTGTACCGATGGATGCAAGGTCACCGTCACCCTGGTATGTGAACACATACTTCTCCGGGTTGAGACGCTTTGTTGCTGTTGCGAGTGCAGGTGCACGGCCGTGAGCGGCCTGCTGCCAGTCTACATTGAGGTAGTTGTAGGCGAATACCGAGCAGCCTACAGGGCTGATTGCGATTGTCTCTTCCTGGATGCCCATCTCTTCGATGACTTCAGCCACGAGCTTGTGTACTGTACCGTGAGAGCATCCTGGGCAATAGTGCATCACATTGTCTGTGAGGATAGGAGTCTTCTTATAGACGATGTTCTCGGGTTTCTTGATATCTTCTATATTCATGGTCTTTCCTTATTTCAGATTGTTGAACTTCTTGAATGCCTCTACGATCTCATCAGGAGTGTAGATGATACCTCCCTGTCTTCCGTAGAAACCTACCGGACATTTTCCGTTTACCGCGAGCTTTACATCGTCCACCATCTGACCGAGGTTGAGCTCGATGCTCATCATGCTCTTTACCTGTCCTGAAAGCTCCTCGAGTCTCTTTGTAGGGAACGGGAAGAGGGTAACAGGTCTGAGGAGTCCTGCCTTGATGCCTTCCTCACGGAGCTGGTCAACCACTGCCTCGCAGATACGTGCCGAGCATCCGAATGCTACGAAAACATATTCAGCGTCTTCAGTCTGGTACTCCTCGTACTTGACTTCCTGCTCCTTGATCACCTCGTACTTTGCAGCGAGCTTTCTGTTGAACTTCTCCTGCACGTCTGACTCAAGCGCAAGTGAAGTGATTGTGTTGTATGTTCTGTCTGCTGTCTTACCTGTAGTCGCCCATGGAGCAGCCTTGAGGAGTTCTTCCTTTGTCATACGTGGCTTCTCCGGACGGAGCTCCACCTTTTCCATCATCTGACCTACGATACCGTCAGCGAGGATGATTACAGGAGTACGGTACTTGAACGCGAGGTCGAATCCCCAGTCCACAAAGTCGTACATGTCCTGAGCCGATGCCGGTGCAAGGACGATTGCATTGTAGTCTCCATGTCCGCCACCCTTCACGCACTGGTTGTAGTCGCTCTGGCTAGGCTGGATGGTTCCGAGACCAGGACCTCCGCGCTGGCAGTTCACTACTACGCAAGGAAGCTCTGCACCTGCAAGGTAGCTGAGTCCTTCGCACATGAGGCTGATACCAGGGGAACTTGAAGATGTCATCACCTTCTTACCGCAGCATGCGCCACCATATACCATGTTGATTGAAGAAGTCTCACTCTCAGCCTGAAGAACAACCATACCTGTTGTAAGCCATGGTCTTTCCTTCATGAGAGTTTCCATTACTTCTGACTGCGGGGTGATAGGATATCCGAAATATCCGTCCGCACCATTGCGAATCGCCGATATGGCAATCGCTTCGTTTCCTTTCATCAAAATCTTCTCTGCCATATCACTTAGATTTTAACTCTGTACACTGTTATAACCGAATCAGGACAAACCACAGCACAGTTCGAACATCCTATGCATGCTTCGCCTACCATCTCGGCATAATGATAACCTTTGCTGTTGACCATTTTTGAGAGTTCGATGCTCTTGGTCGGACAGTTCTCAACACATACTCCGCAGCCTTTGCATTTCTGTGTATCGACTTCGATTGCTCCTTTGAATGCCATTGTCTTAAAGTTTTTATGTGTTTATTAATTATTTGTTCATAAAATCAAGTAAAAATAGTGCAATTTTATCAAAATGTCAAATAAACTTTTCAATTTTCCTTTTTAACTCCGGTCCGCTTCGGATTCTTGGAAAAAATGATTAACTTTGAAAACTTTAACGATTTGTAATTATGGGGAAATTATTGCTTAATAATGTTGTGACAGAGGGAGTAGTGTCAGATATCCTCATCGATGGCAATACAATTGCAGGAATATATCCTTCGGCGACCAAGACCTTCGGCGACGATGTGTCCGTGGTTGATTGTGGAGGTAAGACCGCAATTCCGGGCTTTGTCAATATGCATACCCATGCAGGTATGTCCATGATGCGCGGAATCGGAGAAGATATCGCGTTTCATGAGTGGATCGACCGCATCTGGGATGTCGAGTCGAAGGTGGATCAGGAGTGGGTATATCATGCTACAAAAGTAGCGTGCCTTGAAATGATCAAGACAGGTACGACCACATTCAGCGACCATTATTGGCATATGCCGATGGCTCATAAGGCTGCTATGGAACTGGGAATACGTCCGGTTCTGGCATATGTATTTCTTGATAAGAACGATCCTGAAGAGGCTGAGAGACAGAAGATCCAGTGTCAGAACGTATATGAAGAGGCAAGGAAATGGAATGATCATTCGACCTTTACGATTGCGATCCATGCAATATATTCTGTCAGTGAGGAGATGATTGTATGGAGCACAGAATTCGCACGTAAGCACGGTCTGAAGATCCATATCCATCTGTCTGAAACTCAGAAGGAAGTTGAGGACTGTATGGCTCAGCATGGAGGCATGTCTCCGGTAGAATATCTCGACAGTCTCGGAGTTCTGGGACCGGATGTAATCGCCGCGCATACTCTGTGGCTTTCTGAAAACGACATCCGTATCCTCGGCGAAAGGGGAGTGACATGCGTACATAACATAAACTCGAATCTCAAGCTTTCTTCGGGTTACAGATTTCTTTATAACGAACTTCGCGATGCCGGTGCAAATGTATGTCTTGGTACTGACGGATGTGCATCTTCGAACAATCTCGACATGCTCGAGACCATGAAGACTGCAGCGATGGTCCAGAAGGCATGGCGTAACGATCCGTCGGCAATGCCGATAAGCGAGCTTATGGCCATGGCAACGGCAAATGGGGGAAAGGGTCTCGGACTGAATATCGGACGCATCGAGGCAGGTGCCCTTGCGGACATCGTTCTGGTGGATACAGAAAGCTATCATTTCCTGTCCCCGGGATCATTTGAGGCGAATCTTATCTATTCTGCCCACTCCGATAGCATAGATTCTGTAATATGCAACGGAAAGTTCATCATGCAGAACAGGGTAGTGCCCGGTGAGAAGGAAATCCTGGCAGAAGCTAAGAAAATATTAACGAAACTATCATAAAGATCTTAAGTTATGGATCCAAGAGTTGAGAAGATCATGAAGGCTGCTGAGTATATCGCAGCGAAATTAGACGGAAGAAAGCCATTTGCAGGTATCGTTCTTGGCAGCGGACTCGGTAAACTGGCTGACAAGATTGAGAATCCTACAGTGATTCCATATAAGGATATTCCAGGTTTCCCTGTGTCTACTGCAGTAGGACATAAGGGTAACTTCATCGCAGGAGAGCTGGGAGGAAAATTCGTTGTCGCAATGCAGGGAAGATTCCACTATTATGAGGGTTATCCGATGGAGCTGGTCACTCTTCCTATCAGAGTGATGAAGGTTCTGGGCATCCAGTATCTCTTCGTTTCAAATGCTGCCGGTGGAGTGAACTACAACTTCAAGGTTGGAGACATGATGGTGATAACAGACCACATCAGCCATCTTCCTAATCCTCTTATCGGACCGAACATGGATGAGTTCGGACCTCGTTTCCCTGATATGACCCGTCCTTACGACAAGCAGTTGAGAATGAGGGCGTTTGAACTTGCTGCAGGTCTAGGTTACGAGCTCAAGAGCGGAGTGTATTTTGCTAGTACAGGCCCTACTTATGAGACTCCTGCAGAGTACAAGTACTACAGACTCATCGGTGCGGATGCTGTCGGAATGTCGACAATTCCTGAGGTTATCGTTGCACGTCATTCGTCAATTCCTGTCTTCGGAATGTCTGTCATCACAAACGAGGCGCATGATGACTATTCTGATGATTATGTAAACGATGGAGACGATGTTGTGGCAGCAGCTGATGCCGCGGCCGACAAGATGACTACTCTCTTCACAAAGATCATCGAATCTCTGTAACAGATATCTGATTAAAAAACAAAACCGACTGTGGTCGAGCGAAGCATTTACCTATGCTTCTGCGAAGCGAGCCACAGTCGGTTTTGTTTTATTGTATAATCCGAGAATCTTAGTCAGCGTAGAGACCTGTTCTGTCGAGAATATGGTCAAGGTTAGCGAGACCGTATAGTACGACAGCGGTACAAGTCGCCGCGTGATCCTGATACTCAGGAATGCTCTTGTTGTAAGTGTCCCTTTCTGTGTGCCAGATCTCGTTGTAATCAAAATTGTAACCCTTAGGGTCAGTAATGTTGAAGCTTACTGTAGGCACTCCGTTCATTGCAAAATAAGCGTGGTCCGAACCTCCTGCGCTTGTCGGTCTAGGTCTTGCAGGACTCTGATTCTTAGTAACTGTAAATGGGAATTCAGGATGAGCATTTTCGAGTGGAGCACAAACCTTTACGAAATCCTCGTACATTGCTGCATTCACAGTGATTCCTGTAGGAACGAAAGGAGTATAATCTCTGTTGAAATAGTTTGAAATCTTCCCAAGATCAACAGTGTTGTTTTCTACGAAGAACTTACTTCCGAGAAGACCGAACTCTTCTCCAGCCCAAAGGCAGAACAGAATGCTTCTCTTAGGCTTGCCGCCAGACTCTGCAATCATTCTTGCAGCCTCCATCACAGGAGCGATACCGCTTGAACAGTCAACACCACCGGTAGCAACGTCGTATGCATCAAGATGACCTCCTGCGAGTACATATTCATCAGGATATTCTGTTCCTCTGATAACGCCGATGACATTGTGATATTTCACCGGACCCATCTTGAAATGATTTCTGATATCGAACTCGAGCTGGAAATATTCTCTTCTCTCCACCATCTTCTCAATCTCTGCGTACTGGTCCTCATGCAGTTTGATGTCAGGAATTGCAGGAAGCTGCTCGAATGTCATCTTGTCGAGATTCTTTCTGTCGTAGAGAGCCCTGATAGGAATAGCTGATGACTGGATGATACCCAGGATGCCGGCCTCTACCATCTGGTTGTAGAACAGTGCTGGAGCATCCTTATGCTTAAGCATTTCCTTAGGCTGTTGTCCCTTCTTGAGATTTCTGTTGTATGCTGCAATCTCTCTGTTCTGTCTGTCGATCTCAGCATTTTCGGCAATGATCGCATTTCTGATGCTGTCACCCTTTTCTGTCCAGTCGATAGGGTAACCGTCGTTCTTGCCTGTGATGAGAACCCATGCTCCTTTAAGCTGTTCCTTCATTCTGTTGAATTCAGCCTGTGTCTTAGGCTCCTTGAGGACATGGCCTCTCTGGATACCTTTTGTACCTACTGTGTATGAAGGAGTTGCGAAGTGGAGTGTCTTGCCGTCACCGCCTAACATTTTTCCGAACCAAGGGCCTCTGTTGAAACCTACAGGAACCTCGCCTGCTTCCTGCATCCATACTTCAAGTCCCCATTTTTCGAACATATGTGCACACCACTCAGCCGCATTCTCATATGCGTCTGAACCGATGAGGCGGCCTCCGAATCTGTTGCTGAGAATGTCCACATAGGTCATGGTCTGATTGTCAGATGCACCCATTTCAATGATGAACTTAGAGATGTAGTCAGCTCTTTCCTGCTCGATGTTCTTGTCGCTGTAGTTCACTCTGAGCTCGCCCTTTCTGATGACTCTGTTGAGACCCATCATTCCGTTGCCGGACTCTTCTCCGTCAAGTTCTCCTCTAAGAACAGCTACCGATATGTCGCGGAGTTCCTCGATTCTCTCAAGAGTCTCAAGGTTGTCGCCCCAGAAGTGGCCGTTGTAGAAGTGGGTGTATCCGTTCTCTCTGAAATACTTGAGAGACTCATTGCATGTGTTGAGCAATGTCGCGAAATCGGTACCTACAAGCAGGTTTGTGTTTCCGAATGCGTCTCCACTGAAACCTCTTTCAGTGCCTACTTCGAGGAATGTAGTACATCCTGCAGTATGACCAGGAGTGTAGAAGGCCTCGATAATCCTGCCGCCGAGGTCAAATCTCTGACCATTGTTGATATGGTAGACCTTGCCGGAATAGTTCTTCTGCTTTCTATAATTTTCAACAGCAGATTGATCTGTGATGTTTGCCCAGATCTCATCAAAAAGATGTGCTGCACCTACATGGTCTCCATGCATGTGGGTCAACAAAAGAGATACAGGCTTGTCAGTTATGCCCTTGACGATCTTGTCGAGATCGGGGAGGTTTGTTCCGGCATCGATGAGGACCGCTCTTTCAGTACCTTCGATGATGTACACTGTCTCTGAAGACACCTTGTTTCCAGAACCGATCCATGTGTGCTCGTCAAGCTGCCAGAATACGATGTTCGCATCTCTGTACACTTCAGGCAGATTGAGTTCTGCCTGATTCTTGTTGTCCTGTGCGAATCCTGTGATGCATAAGAGCGCTGCCAGGATGGTGATCATTAGTCTTTTCATGTTAAATTCGTTGTTAGATACTGTTCATAAAAAGTGTGCTCCATGCGTCAGACGGCATGTTCAGGTCTCCTCTTGGAGAGAGTCCTACAGATCCGATCTTAGGTCCGTCAGGAAGACATGAACGCTTGAACTGCTGGTTGAAGAATCTTCTGAGGAAGGTCTTCAGCCACTTGCGGATAGTGTCATTGTCATACTGGCTTCCGAACGCCTTTCTCGCAAGGAACATGATCTTGGATGGGGTATAACCGAAGCGGATGAAGTTGTAGATGAAGAAGTCATGGAGTTCATATGGACCCACAAGGTCTTCGGTAACCTGCTGTATTTCACCGCTTTCATTTGCCGGGAGAAGCTCAGGGCTGATAGGGGTGTCGACGATGTCGAGAAGGATTCTGGAGAGACTCTCGAACTTGTTGCCGGTCGCCCATTTCACGAGACTTCTTACAAGTGTCTTAGGAACTCCCGCATTGACTCCGTACATTGACATGTGGTCGCCATTGTATGTCGCCCATCCTAAGGCAAGTTCCGAAAGGTCTCCTGTTCCCACCACCAGGCCGTTTGTCTGGTTGGCCACATCCATCAGTATCTGAGTCCTTTCGCGTGCCTGAGAGTTCTCGAATGTGACATCTGTCACACTCTTGTCGTGTCCGAGGTCCTTGAAATGCTGGTCACAGGCAGCTGCAATGGAAATTTCTCTTGATGTGATGCCGAGTCCTTCCATCAGGTCGACAGCATTGTTCTTTGTGCGGGATGTGGTTCCGTATCCTGGCATTGTAACTCCGATGATCCTTTCACGGGACCATCCGAGCTTGTCGAATGCAAGAGCAACCACGAGGAGGGCGAGCGTGCTGTCGAGTCCTCCGGATATGCCGATGACTGCAGTCTGGCAGTTGATGTGTCTGAGCCTTGTTGCAAGGCCGCTTACCTGTATGTCAAGAATTTCCTTGCATCTGTAGTCCAGATCAGCCTCAGGAGCAAATGGATGCTTCTCTATCTTTCTGTAAAGTTTTGCCTCGAAATCTGTTTCTGCGCCATCTCCAAGGGACAGGCGGGTATACTGACCATATGGTGAAGAAGGCCAGCTGCCCTTTCTGAGGTTTTCAATCTTTTCGATGTCAAAGTCGGCGAATGTCAATGTTGGTTCAGTGCTGAATCTCTGGTTTTCGTTGATGAGCTCGCCGTTTTCCCAGATTGCTGCTGCTCCTGCATGCACATGATCCTGAGTGGATTCTCCGAATCCTGCGGATGCATGGATGTATCCTGTCAATGTCGCTGCGCTGTGCTGCTTGAGCCTCTCGCTTCTGTATCTCTCTGTCATCAGGACTTCGTATTCTGCTGACGGATGAGCGATTATATGGACTCCAGCTAAAGCCTGCTGTGATGAAGGAGGTACAGGTGCCCAAAGGTCCTCTCCTGTCTCGACTGCAAAGACTGCATCTGAGACCTTGAACTGGAGGTAAGGCGATATGATGCATTTCTGTCCTGCATATCTGATCTCGCATTGGCTGCCTGCGGAAATGAAGCCAGCTCCTGAGGAGAATGTGCGGTGCTCGCTCTGAGATAGGCTGATCTTAGGTACTATTCCCTTGATGCTTCCGTCACAGATGACGATGCTGCAGTTATAAAGATGGCCGCCGTAAGGAACCGGGGCTCCGACGACGATGGCCATGTTCTTACCTTTGCTGAATTCGGCGATATGGATGATTCCTTCTTCAGCACCCTTGACCAGAAGGGTCTGCTTGAAGAGATCTCCGCATGAGCATCCTGTCACGCTCAGCTCCGGAAATACGATGATGGAAGTATCTCCTTCATGTGCCTTGAGGGCAAGAGCGCAGATGCTTTCAGTATTGTGCTTTGTGTCTGCAACCTTTACTACAGGTACAGCTGCGGCTGTACGTATGAGTCCGTAGTTCTTCATGTTATGCTGATTAGTTTTATAGACAAAAGGATGGCTTTTACGCCATCCTTAATATTCTGAACGATTAAAGTTCTTCGAATTCAACATCTGTGAAACCTCCTGCCGGATGGCTCTCATCCTTGAAGCAGTTTGTTCTGATGTATTTGATCACTTCCTCAAGGCCTTCTGTAAACTTCTCAAAGTCCTCCTTGTAAAGGAAAATCTTGTGTTTATCATATGCAAAATGGCCGTTGCTGTCTACCCTGCGCTTGCTTTCTGTGATCGTCAGGTAGAAATCATTGCCTTTAGTTGCCTTGACGTCAAAAAAGTATGTACGCTTTCCTGCTCTTACAGGTTTTGAATAAATGTCTTCACCTGAACGCTCATGAGCATGTGCTCCATCATAATCCTCACTATACATAGCTTATCTTTTTTAAGTAAATCTTTACAAAGTTAGGGATTTTTCTGAAAAATGAATGTATCTTTGCGTAAAATTTTGACCAAAAATATGCTTAACAGAAGAATACTTAGGATTAAGGCCTTTAAGGTGCTCTATAGCAATGTGTTATCGGGCAATATGTCGCTTGCGCACGCTGAAACTCAGCTTGAGCAGGCTTGTGAGGCTACCCGTGACCTGTATGTCTATATGCTCGGTATCGTGTCTCCTTTGACACGAATCGCACGAGAAAGGATAGAGGCCGCTAAAGGAAAGTTCAATCCTACAGAGGAGGAACGCAATCCGAACATGAAGTTTGCGGACAATGCTCTTGCTCGTCTCATCGATGAGGATATCGACTTCAAGAAGGTCTTCTCAAAGAAGAAGTTCTCTTGGGCACAGTACGATCTCATCCTTAAGAAGATCATGACATCTGTCACAACAAAGGAATACTACAAGGAGTACATGGCATCCCAGGAGCGTTCGCTCGCTGAGGACTGCAGACTGTTCATAAAGATATTTGAGGAGGAGTTCGTTGACAGCGAAGAGCTCGAGCAGATTCTCGAGGAAAAGTCCCTTTACTGGAGCGAGGACCTTCCATATGCACTCACATGGTGCTGCAACACCTTCAAGGCATTTGCAAAGGGAGAGTCATGGAGCCTGCTTCCTCTCTACCACAGTGAACTGCTCACAGGTGAGGGAGTCGAGAGCGACAAATATTTCGTGAAGAAGCTCCTTCAGGCTTCTGTTGCCGGATATGAGAAATATTCGGCAATGGTTGCAGAGTCTGTTGTGGGATGGGAAAAGGAGCGTCTTTTCTCTACTGACGTGGTTCTCATCGTCATGGGTCTTGCTGAGGTTGCATCGTTCCCTACAATTCCGGTGAAGGTGTCAATCAACGAGTATGTTGAGATCGCCAAGTTCTTCGGTACTCCTAAGAGCCGTTCTTTCGTGAATGGAATTCTCGACCGTCTTGTGCAGAATCTGGTGAATGAGGGCAAGGTTTCAAAGGAAGGCAAGGGTCTTCTCTAGCACAGGAATTGAAATATATTGATTAATAACTATTAAACTCAGAATGAATATGTTTACACTTTTACAGGCAGCACCTGCACAGGGTGGCGGAATGTCTATGTGGATTATGCTTGCGCTTATCTTCGTGGTAATGTGGTTCTTCATGATCCGTCCGCAGAGAAAGCAGCAGAAGGAGATGGAGAATTTCCGTAACTCACTCAAGAACGGAGACAAGGTCGTTACTATCGGTGGTATCTACGGAACAATCTCAGAGGTTAAGGAAGCTTACGTGATTCTTGAGGTTGACAAGGATGTGAAGATCCGTGTCAACAAGCAGGCTATCCAGAAGGACTATACTGATCCTTCAAAGCAGTAATTACTCGGAAAGGAGATGAAGGGGCTTTTTAACAGGCTGCTTAAGTCTTTAGGTTTCAGCGGGAGAGATTGGGCAGTATTGCTGCTTGCTCTCCTGTTGGCTTTTAGTACATGGCTCATTCATAACCTTTCATTGAGATATAATGACTTTCTTACTGTTCCTGTAACAGCTCAGTGCAGCATAGACGGTCATGCCGGAAATTCCGCAAACCAGTGTAAGGTAGTAGCCAGATGCCGTACGACAGGTTATAATGTCATCCGCCATAACCTTTATGGTGAAAGGCAGGTAAGGACAGTATCTTTCAAGCCTGAGGCTATGAGATACCGGAATGATGATACTTATTACATCACAGCTTCTGACCTCCAGGAGTATTCGCATGTGATCTTCGGCGACGATGTGACTGTCGAATATTTCGTTTCGGACACACTGTTCTTTAACTTTCCGTCTGTCGACCATAAGAAGGTGCCGATAGTGCCTGTGTATTCTTTGTCTTACAGGGATCAATATACGAACGTCGGTGATCTCAAGGTTGAGCCGGACTCGGTTACGATCTATGGTGAGATAAATCTTCTGGACAATATCGAACAGGTCTACACCAGACCATTGAAACAGTCCGATCTGAATTCCGATATACATGGAATGATCGCTCTCGATCCGGTTTCAAATGTCAGATTCTCGGTTTCTGAGGTGACCTACTCATTGGATGTGGCAAGATACGTCGAGATCGGGACTGAAATAAAGGTCGGAACGATAAATGTACCGTCAGAGAAGGATATGGTTGTCCTTCCGTCAAGGGTAGAGGTCTCGCTCAAGTGCCACTTTCCTCTCAAAGGAAATCCTGCATCTTCGATGGAGCTTTATGCGGATTATGAGGATTTCCTCAAGACAGTCAGTGGGAAATGTCCTGTCAGGGTCGTGTCTCTGCCGGATGGAGTCATAAGCTATGACCTTGATCCGTTTTATGTCGAATGCATAGTAAGTGACAAGTAATGGACATTCTGGTGGTAACAGGAGGTATCGGCAGCGGCAAATCTGAGGTCTGCAGGATACTTCAGGCGCTTTACGGATGCGGAGTCTATAATGCTGACGAAAGAGTGAAGCGTCTTTATGATGTCCATCCGACACTTCTCTCCGATATAGAACGTCTGGTAGAGGAACCGTTGAGAAACGAGGACGGATGTTTTCTGCCGTCAAGGCTTTCTGCAAGAATCTTTTCAGACAGAAGCCTTCTGAAGAGGGTTGAAGAACTGGTCTTTCCTGCTCTTACTGATGATTTCAGGACATGGGCAGATACATATGCTTCAGACCGTTTCGTTGTCTTCGAGTCGGCTACAATATTGGAAAAACCTCAATTGAAAGGTTTTGGGGATAAGGTCATATTGGTCGATTCCGGCATTGAGACAAGACTTGAGCGTGCATGTCTCAGAGATAATGCTACCAGAGAGAGCGTATATGCCAGGATGCAGAATCAGAAGATGATGAACAGCATATCCGAAGGAAAGACAGAACCAGAAGCGGATGCGGTCATACATAACTCAGGAACACTCGATGACCTGAAGAACAATGTGATGAAGGTCATCAATGAATTGTATTGAAATTATAAACGAATATAAAATTATTTGATATGAAAACAGATCTTTCAAAGATTCTGGCGATTTCAGGCCAGAGCGGACTTTATCTTTATGTCTCACAGGCTAGAAACGGTGCTATTGTAGAGGCACTTGCAGATAAGAAGAGATCAAGCATCAGCGTAACAAGCAAGATCACTTCACTCGCTGATATCTCTATCTATACAGATGATGAGGAAGTTAAGCTTCAGGAGGTGTTCCTCAATATGAAGGAAGTTCTCGGCGACGCAGATGCTCCATCATCAAAGTCTGGCGCAGAGGATCTCAAGGCTCTTTTCGAGAAGGCGCTTCCTACATACGACCGTGACCGTTTCTATGTGTCACACATGAAGAAGGTGGTTGACTGGTACAACAACCTTAAGAAGTATGCTTCTCTTGATTTCGTGAATCTCGAGGAGGAGTCAGAGGAAGTTGCTGAGTAATCTGATGAAGATGAAACTTCAGACTGTCACTTTGGGCTGTTCGAAGAACAAAGTTGACACAGAACATATCCTTTCCCATGTGGAAGATCTTTATGAGATCGTTCCCGAGGGAGAGGATATTCCCGTTGATGTGATACTGCTGAATACTTGCGGTTTCATCGGTGATGCAAAGGAGGAATCTGTTCAGGCCATACTCGAAGCTGTAGAGAAGAAAAAGAGGGGAGAGGCTGCCAAGGTAATCGTATTCGGCTGTCTTTCTCAGCGCTATGCAGATGAACTTCCTGACCTCATTCCTGAGGTTGACGGATGGTTCGGTGCAAGAGAGTTCGATCCTGTCATCAGAGCATTGGGTGCGGAACCTGATCCTGAAAAGAGAAATCAGAGATACCTTACGACTCCGTCCCACTATGCATATCTGAAGATTTCAGAAGGATGCGACAGAAGATGCTCGTATTGTGCAATTCCGTTCATCCGCGGAGCTCACAAGTCAGTTCCTATGGAGGACCTTGTGGAAGAAGCGACAAGACTTGCTGACAATGGTGTAAGGGAACTTATCATCATCGCTCAGGATACGACATACTACGGTCTGGACCTTTATCGCCGCAGAGCACTTGCAGAGCTTCTTCAGAAGCTTTCGGAGGTGGACGGTATAGAGTGGATCCGAATCCATTACTCATATCCGGCTTCATTCCCAGAGGATATTCTCGATCAGATGGCAGATAATCCTAAGGTATGCCGTTATATGGATATTCCTCTCCAGCATATCTCTGACAAGGTTCTTGACAATATGCACCGTCATGTGACAGGAGCATGGACAAGGGAGCTTATCGGAAAGATGCGCAAGAGAGTACCTGGTGTAGTGCTTCGTACAACTATGATTGTAGGTCACCCGGGAGAAGGCAAGAGGGATTTCAACGAACTTATGGACTTTGTCCGTGAGGCTCGTTTCGAAAGACTCGGTGCATTCAAATATTCTGAGGAGGAGGGTACTTATGGAGCGGAGAACTTCAAGGATAGCATCACTTCGCGCGTGAAGCAGGAGCGTCTGGACGAGCTTATGACTCTTCAGAGCGGCATATCGCTTGAATTCAACCAGTCAAGGGTCGGTACTGTTGAGAAGGTGATCGTAGATGACTTTGTTGACGGAATCATGGTCTGCAGAAGTGAATTCGAGAGTCCTGAGGTTGATGGCGAGATTCTTGTCAGACCGGATTCCGAAATTATCGGAAGCATTGATCCATATTCTCTGATCGGTGAGTTCCTTATGGTGCGTGTTACCGGTGCAGATGAGTATGACCTTATTGCTGAACCAGTAGAAATTTTATAGAACGATGAAGAAGATACTGTCCATACTTGCTTTGATGGCGATCGTGATCTCATGCGGTCCCAGCCGTCATGCCATTCATGTAGAGATGAGATATCCTTCAAAGTCAGGTGTTGACTTTGTTGGTAAAAACATTGCGGTGGTCCATCTTGAGAATGAAAACAGCTATGGCAATTCACTTGCTGAAGGTGTGGCAGATGGCTTGGCTTATGCTCTTGAACAGGATTATGAGACAGGCGAGGGTTCTGTAGGAATATACAGGATGCGTATGGTTCCCGGAGGAAACTATGCTTCAAGAGATACTCTTGTGAATCTTCTTCTGGATACAGGATCTGATGTTGTCTTCCTTGTCGATACTGTTTATACAGGTGTGATGACATTGGATGAAACGTCTCCTGTAGCAGCTGCTGCATCTGCCGATTCTTCATTCATCACGACAGGTACTCTGCAGTTCAAGATGAATCTCTATTGTCTTGATGCGATGGATAAGAATGAGAAGGTGCATAAGTACAGCGGCAGTAGCGTTGCAATTCCTTTTGCATATTCTGATGGCAGTCAGAGTGCTGAAACAATCAAGGACAGGGCGGAGAAGTCTTTGCCTGATCTTGGCTTTGAGGCCGGTCGCACCATAGCTGACACATTCAAGGCGCAGTGGCAGCATGAGCAGTATTCCCTCATGTATTTCGATTCTGAGAAATGGTATCTGGCATTGCAGTATGCTGAAAGCTACCTGTGGAAGGATGCCATGGACATATGGATGAATCAGCTTGATACCAACGATCTTCTCAAGCGTTCATGTGCGGCGTACAACCTTGCAGTGGCCTCCTATATGCTGGGCGATTATGATTTGGCCTCCCTCTGGCTCGACCGTTCAGACGAGGACAACAAGCTTCCTCATTCAGATACCCTGAGATCGAGAATCAATTCCAGGAAGTAAAGAAACGGTTCATGTCGACAACATGAACCGTTTCTTTATTTTGCAGCTTTCTTTGCTTCTTTCTTGTCTTTGCGGACTTTGCGTCTTGCCTTGATTCTGGCCTGAACCTGCTCGCGTTTCTGCATAAGCATCATTCTCAGGTCTGCACCCGTGTTCTCTACAAAGAGAGGGAAGCGGTCTCTGATCTTTCTGACTCTCTCATCGATGTACGAATCGATGTGTCTTGCCTTCTTCGCTTCATGAATCTCGTCGAATGCAATGAGGATACAAGTTTCCTCGGCTTCGCTGAATTCATGGTTGATACCTCCGCCGAATGTCTTCATGGTAGGAGAGAGACTCATGTATGAGTTTACAAGAGGCGGAATGTTTTCGCCGAGTCTGCGGACTTCAGCATTGAGAAGTCTGTAGTCGCTCTTGAACTCTGTCTCGGTCAGAATGCTGTCCATGTATGCCTTATCTGTCTCGATTACAAGCGGATCCATAGGAGTGACGAGCTTGTCCTTGTCTTTGAAATGCTTGAAAAGGAAGTGCTGGATAAGGTCTCTTGCCTGGCGGTTATATTCAGGATACATGGTCATCTTTCCGAAGAAGTACTTCATGGTCGGATTGATGATGCCGAGTGCACCTAAGCCGTCCCAAAGGTTGTCCAATGCGAATAAAGCCTTTGTACCTGCCTTGCTGCTCTGGTACTCAGGAGATACGAAACTGCGTCCGAGCTCTATGGTGTAAGGAAGATAGTCCTTGATGAACTTCTCTGAAAAATGGAACATGTGAGACGTTGCAAGCAACGGCTGTCCGTTCTCATCAAGCTTGATGTCGCTTCCGAGTATGTATCTGTAACCACCCAAGATCCTTTCTGCATCCGGATCCCAGACGATGAGCTGCTGATATGGGTTTTCCATAGTGTCGAACTCGTCGATGTCCATAGAAAGTCCGCTTCCGCCACCTGAATCGCGGAATGCTTCCTCGCGCAGACGTCCGATCTCCCTCATGACGTTAGGTGAATCATGGTGGTTGATCACATAAATCTCGTTGTGGCTTTTATTTGTGTCCCTTAATTTCTTGTTAGGAGTCAACTCCGCCTTGAGGATTTCAAGGCTTACAGGGGCGATTATTGGTTCCATGAATGTGGGGTTTATATTGCAAATTTAGTTATTCTTGCTGAAATAACTAGCAATTATCGAAGATATTATTATAACCTGAATCCGATTCCGAACATGAGGTTATGGGTGTATTGGAGGAAGCTCAGACGGTATCCTAAACATAAGAACATTTTCTTGCTGACGAATGTCTTGAGATTGTATGTAGTATAGAATCTTTTTGTATCTGAGATGTTTCCGATGACATTGTGTCCGACTCCCAGGTTGATCGAAAAGTATGGCATCTGGAGTTCTCCTCTTACAGACAGACCGCATGATGTCTGATCCCAAAAACTTGGAGATGAATAGCTTATCAGTTCTCCATTGTTTTCTGAGACTATCGGGTCATGAAGGCCGGTACTTGTGTCGGTCTGCAGGTCGAGAGCAGGACCTGCACAAAAATATCTGTTAAGTCTGTACAGCGGGTTGAAGTTTATTCCGCCCAGGACAAAAGGTCTGTTTATCAGATGGAAACTGGAATTGCTTACGATTCTTGCAGACCTCCATGCTCCGTATGCCATGATGTCATAATGTATCCGATCCTTGAACATGGATTCCTTTAGCTCTTCTTCTGGGGCGAAAAAGGATCTGCCGGGACATCTGTCCATATCATTGCCATATATGCGGGTTATTCCAGCCTTTATGCCGAACAGATTTGCTCCTCCGTTCGGGAAGGATGTGTCTCCATTGGAGAAATGGGTGTATTCAGGACCGATCTGGACTTCCCATGATGGGGATGGCTTCCAGTAGAAAGGGAGAGCGACAGTTATGCAGATGTTGCTTCTGGAACTGACCACTCCATTCGGCTTCCATCCATAAGACCATCCGAGATTCCATTCGTAGCCGAATGACCATTCTGGAGAAATCTCCGCGACTCTTGCGCCCTGAAACAGGTATAAGGTGACTGGCGATCCGGTCAGATCATGGCTGTACAATGTGTGATAACTGAGTCCCAGACCTTGATATACTGCCGGATACATCTTTCCTTTTCCGCTGTCAGACGGTAGTGCGAAGGAGTATTTCAGATGATATGAACCGGCAGGGCCGATGACTTTCCCTGAAGGATTTCCGCCGTTGTAGTAATGGTGATTAGGCAGGTTGTATGAGCCGTGGATTTCTGCTGTGATCCTGTGAGAGATGCAGTCATATGACAAACTATCCTTGCCGTCACTTACATGTGTGTTGATGGCAAGGATAATTATGCTGATTATTATATGCAGGGTTCTACTCAATCTTCTTGACAGGGTCGCAGGTGAGTCCTACACCAAGTTTCTTGAATACCTTATGGTCTACTTCGCTGAGCATTACAGTCGAGTGTACCTGACATCCTTTAAGCTTAGGCAGCTGGTCGAGAGCCTTTCTGCAGTTTTCGTCCCTGATGCTGAGCAATGAGAGTGCAACCAGTACCTCATCTGTGTGAAGTCGAGGGTTGTGGCCGTGGAGATACTCTACCTTTGTCTTCTGGATAGGGGCGATCATCTCTTCAGAAATGAGCTTAATTTCATGCGGAATCTCTGCAAGGTGCTTGAGCGCATTTAGTATAAGCGCTGCGCTTGGTCCAAGGAGTGAACTTGTACGAGATGTGATGATTGTTCCGTTCGGAAGTTCGATGGCTGCAGTGGCCACTCCGCAGACTTCCTTTCTTGCGTGTGCAGCTACAGTTGTCCTTCTGTATTCCGGTGTAAGCTTCGCCTGCTTCATGATCAGGGAAATCTTGTTCACCTCGTTCTCATTGTCGCCCTTTTCTGCAAGGTTGCAGAGAGCGTAATAATATCTTCTGATGATTTCCTCTCTTGCGGCATTGCAGCATACATCTTCATCCTTCAAGCAGAATCCGATCATGTTGACTCCCATGTCAGTAGGGGACTTGTACGGACTATCGCCATAGATGCCCTCGAACAATGCACTGAGTACAGGGAATATCTCGATGTCGCGGTTGTAGCTGGCTGCAATCGTACCGTATGCCTCGAGATGGAACGGGTCGATCATGTTCACGTCATTGAGGTCGGCAGTCGCTGCCTCATATGCCATGTTTACAGGATGCTTGAGCGCGAGGTTCCATACAGGGAATGTCTCGAATTTGGCATATCCGGCCTTGATGTCACGCTTGTTCTCATGGTACAGCTGGCTGAGACATACCGCCATCTTTCCGCTTCCTGGACCTGGGGCAGTAACGACTACGAGCGGACGAGATGTCTCCACATAGTCATTCTTTCCGAATCCTTCGTCAGAGTCGATGAGTGCGACATTGTTAGGATATCCTTCGATTGTATAATGATAGTATACCTTGATGCCTTTTCTTTCGAGACGGGTTCTGTATGCATCTGCGCTTGACTGACCGTTATAGTGGGTCATCACGACGCTGCTTACATAGAAACCTACCTTCTCGAACTCACCCTTAAGACGAAGCACATCCTCATCATATGTGATACCGAGGTCACCACGGACCTTATTCTTTTCGATATCCTTTGAGCTGATTACAATGATTATTTCTGCCTCATCCTTGAGCTGCTTGAGCATGTCAAGCTTGCTGTCAGGCTTGAAGCCCGGCAGTACACGGCTGGCATGGTTGTCGTCGAATAATTTACCTCCGAATTCGAGGTAGAGTTTGTCTCCGAACTGCTCGATGCGTTTCTTGATCTGTTCGGACTGTATCTTAAGATACTTTTCGTTATCAAATCCCGTTTTCATACGGGATACAAAGATAACAAATCCGCCTTATCTCTGCAAGAGAATTTTGTATAAAAACAGGTGGAACCGTAAGCCGGTTTCTGTTTTAATCTGTCATTTATCTTCGCAACCTACCCCCCGGAAAAGAGCGGGCAGCCCTTTTGCCCTCGAAAGGGCATTCCGGTATACATGGTCTTGCTGGCCCTGGTGCCGTCACCGCCATATGTCGCCATATGACGTCGTGAGCTCTTACCTCACGGTTTCACCCTTACCCTTGCGGGCGGTTTGTTTTCTGTTACGGCATTCATAAAATTACTCCCATCTGTGCTTTCCACAGCAGGGTGCCCTTCCCAGTCCGGACTTTCCTCTGAAGCAAGCTTCAGCGACAGAAGCGTTCCACCTGTATTTCCAAGAACTATCTGTATCCGAGCTTGCGCTCGATCTTGTCATTTTCTCTGTTCATCCTCTCGACCTCTTTACGGAGCTCAGGAGTGATGTCTTCGCAGTGCTTGTGGCACTGCATTGATTTAGAGTACATTCTTCCGATGCAGAAGTTGCTGTGTGAACAGCCGCTGCAATGGTTTTCGTCAGCCTGCATCTTGTTCACGAAGTCTGTGTCCTCGAGTACGGCTCTACCCATCTGAATCATAGGGAAGCCCTTGTCGACAGCCTCATCTGCAGTCTCTCTCGAAACCACTCCGCCCACATATACAAATGGGAAATCAGGCATCGCCTGTCGGAATTTGAGAGCGTCCTCCATGAAGAAAAGCTTTTTGAACGGCACTGTAGGCGCTACAATCTTTCCTGCCAGTGATACTCCGAGCTTGAGCCACCATTTGCTCCAAGGGAAGTAGTGGACTATGGTCTTGACAGGGAACTGTCCGCGCATCACATACTGAGGATGACGGCTGACAAAGCCACCTGAAAGCACGATTGATTCAATGCCGAGATTTCGCAGCTCCTTTGCCACCTCGATGAGCTCGTCAGTCTCCTGACCGCCCTTGAAACCGTCTCTGGTGTTAAGTTTTGCAAAAAGAGCAACCTTTCCCTTTCCTGCTTCCACCGCCTTGCTTACACACATCCTCATGAAACGCATGCGGTTTTCGAGGCTTCCTCCGAATTCATCTCGTCTCTTGTTTGTATAAGGGGAGAGGAACTGCGAGATAAGGTAGCCGTGTCCTGCATGGATCTCGATGGCGTCGAATCCTGCTTCGATTGCAAGCTCTACCGCCTTTCCGTATGCATCAGCAACCTCGTTGATCTGCTTCATGTTCATCTTCTGGACAAAGGTAGGAGAGTAGAGGTTGAAGCCTCGGCTAGCTCCATACGGCATGCATCCGCAGATCGTTCTGTGGGACATGTTTCCGCAATGGCCGAGCTGGATCGATGCCTTCGCTCCTTCTGCGTGGATCGCGTCAGTAAGCTTCTTGAGTTCAGGTACGATCTCCTCACGCATCCAGAGCTGATTCTCGAACGAGAGTCCGCTTCTGCATACTGCTGCATATGCTACTGTTGTCATTCCGATGCCACCGCGTGCTACAGCCGTGTGGTAGTCAAACAATTCTTTTGACGGACGCTGTCCGGGGCACATTGCCTCGAACGCCGCTGACCTGATGGTGCGGTTCTTAAGTTCGATCGGTCCGATCTTATATGGTGTGAATAGTTCGCTCATTTCTACCAGATGAATGGTATTATATGTTTCTTGTTCAATTTTCTGTATTCTTCTCCGAACTCGGCTTCGTACTTCGCTGTCAGCGACTTTGCACGAGGTGCGAGGTTTGCGAATGTCCATACCGCAAAGAGAGCTCCTGCAGGCGACCACGTCAGGATGGCGTATCCTACCCATTCAGTGAATTCTCCGAAATAGTTTGCGGATGTCACGTATTTATAGAAACCCTTTCTAGGGATATAGTGCTTTGTGTCTCCAGGCTTGCGCAGATTGCGGATCACATGGTCCGAATGGAGGTTGATTGCCATTCCGATGAAGAATATCGCTGTGCCGATGATGAACTGCGGGCTGAGGAACCAGTCTGTTCCATACATTCCTGCAGGTGCTTCGCCATAGAGCCATCCTGCGATCAGATATGCATTCAATGTGTTGAATACCAGTCCCATCAGCATGATTGCGACCGGCATTGTGCTCTTACCTCGCATCATCAGAGGGAATATGAACGACCTCTGGAAGTAGTGCAGAAGGTAAAGGCCTGCCATAATGTAGAGTACTGCCTTTGAGTTTCCGGTATCGATGCCGGACATTGCAAATCTTACAGTGTAATACAGCAGGAACAGGAAGGCAGGTGCTTCCATTATCACCCATGCTGTCCTGTTGCTTATCTTTGGCCCCCAGTTGGAAGTCGACAGGTAGCCGTAGCCGGCCTTGAAGAAGAACAAGGCGACGAATACGATGACTGCCATGACAGCCATTGAGGCCATTATTGTGTAATATGTACTGATCATGCTGTAAAAGTTACAAAATGCAAAGTTAACATTATTTTCTCAAATTGCATTTTTTGACTACTTTTGTGGCCTGTTAAATGCGTTTTTATGAGAATTATTTCAGCCATAATGATGTCTTTTCTCCTTCTTTCCTGCTCGGAAGCGAAGGTGCGTGAATATGTGCTGGAGGTTGTGGCTGAGTATCCCCACGATACGGATTCATATACTCAGGGTCTCTTCTTTCATGAAGGACAGATGTATGAAAGTACCGGAGTTCATGGAAAGTCCACTTTCAGAAAGGTCGATATGGAGACCGGCAACGCTCTTGAAAGACTCAACTTTGACAGACAGTATTTCGTGGAAGGTTCGGTGGTATTCGATGATAATCTCTATATCCTTACATGGGAGTCAAGAGTGGCATTCATCTATGATGCCAAGACTTTGCAGTACAAGTCGACATGGAAATATCCTCGCGAAGGTTGGGGAATCACCACAGACGGAAAACAGCTGATTGCATCGGACGGATCTGCAAACCTCTTCTTCATGAACGATCAGTTTGCCCTTGAGCGCAAGCAGCTGGTCACAATCGACGGCAGACCTGTAAGGTGGCTGAATGAACTTGAATACATTGACGGTAAAGTCTGGGCCAATGTCTATACTACAGATGAGATCGTCATCATCAACCCGAAGAACGGAAAGGTGGAGGGCGTGATCGACTGCAGAGGACTGCTTCCGAAGTCGTTGTATACGCCTGATACCGACGTACTTAATGGAATTGCATACAATCCTGTAACAAAGAAGATATACCTCACCGGCAAGAACTGGCCGAAACTTTACGAGGTAAGACTTGTTGAGAAATGACAAAAAATCCGAATGTTGTGAAGCATTCGGATTTTTTATTGTCTGTTATGAAAGAGGTTTCATTCCTGCACGGCTGAGGTCCACCTTATGGAACTTGTAGCCCAGACGCTTGAGCTGGAGGGCTGCTCCGATACGGAACATTACCTGGACGGTGCGGGCGAAGATGTGGAATGCCTTCACTGTCTGTGCCTCGATGTGCTCGTGCTGGATGAAGGTTGTCGCCTTCTGTGCGCAGCAGAGGAGGATGTTCATGATCTGCTTTGCATCTGAAGATGTGAGTTCGAGCTTCAGGATGTTCTGTACGATGAACTCGTCCATGTCGTCGAATCCTCTAGGACCGTGGAGACTTTCATATTTTGCTCCGTGATGGCGTCCCCAATCCTCGTCCCACCACTGTGCTGCCGCCATTCCTGCGTAGCCTGCACATGCGATTGCGAATTCAGGGTAGCTGTTCACTTCCGGAAGGGCTTCTGCGATATAGTCAGGTGCCCACTCCTTCCACTTCTGGTCGATGTCTTCAGATTTCAGAAGTTCTCCGTCGAGCATTCCGAGGCTGGTACACATTCTGAGCATCTCCTTGAGGAGGTTTGCCTCATATGTTTCGTAGTATTGTGTATTTTCTTCCATGATTAGCTTGTTTTCGTTTTACCTCTGCAAAATTAGTAAAAAATCCCGCATCGCTGCGGGATTTTCTGGTTAGTTAGTAGTGTAGTGTATTTCCCTTTTAGGGATGATTAATTATTAGTGGTTAGATACGTCTAGGTGACATAAATTTATTATGTCGGTGCAAATTTATGTAAAAAATCGATACTTACAAACAAATTCTTGTAAGAAAGTGTTAGCAGTCCTTCAACAAATGCGGTCTAAGGAGCTTTGTTCGCTCGATGGCCTGCTCGTCCTGCCATTCGCGGATGAGTTTGGGATTTCCGCTCAAAAGTACATCAGGGACTTTCCATCCGTTGAATTCTGCCGGTCTTGTGTAGATCGGTGGAGATACGAGACCATCCTGGAAGCTGTCGCTCAGAGCAGATGTCTCGTCGCTGATTGCTCCTGGGATAAGGCGTATGATCGAGTCTGCGAGAATTGCGGCAGGGAGTTCTCCGCCACTGAGAACATAGTCTCCGCAAGAGATTTCTCTTGTAATCAGATGTTCGCGGATTCTGTGGTCGATGCCCTTGTAGTGACCGCAGAGGATGATGATGTTTTCGTGGAGAGAAAGCTCGTTCGAGATGTTCTGGTTTAGGATTTCTCCGTCCGGTGACATGTAGATCACCTCGTCATAATCTCTTTCCGCCTTCAGCTCCTGGATCATGTTGTAAACCGGCTCAAGCATGAGAATCATACCTGCATCTCCGCCGTAGCTGTAGTCATCTACCTGCTGACGGGGTCCTTTTCCGTATTTGCGGAGGTTGTGTACATGTATTTCGACAAGCCCTTTCTTGATTGCGCGTCCTACGATGGAATGGCTTAATGGGCTTTCAAGCAGTTCAGGAACGACTGTGAGTATATCTATTCTCATGTTATTGGATTTCAAATATCTGTTTGCTTTGCAAAAATAGTATTTTGATGCGAGTTTTACTAAAAAATATGGTATATTTGCGAGTTGTAATAATATATATGAACCAAAACTCCATTATTATGAGTGAACTGATCAACCCTGGCATTGAAATGATGCCAGATGTACCGGAGAGTGTTGAGAGCGTTATCGAGGAGGCGACTGAGCCTGCTGTCAATTACTCAGAAAAGAACCTCGCTGAACTTGTTAAACTATTTGAGGAACTCGTGCAGGATGAGGAAAGGATGAAGATGTCTAAGGAAGCTGAGGCCATCAAGGCTGCCTTCTACAAGAGACTCCAGAAGGAAAAGGCGGATGCAGGTCTTGTCCCTGCAGAAGTGGCTGAAGGTGTCGAGGAGACAGAAGAGGCTGATAATCCTTTCTCAGAGATTGAACGTGGCTTCAAGGCAATATATAACGCTTACAGAAAAGAGCGTGCTGAACATAACAGACAGCTTGAGATGGAAAGGGAGAACAACCTTGCGCTGAAGGAGGCTGTCATCGCAGATCTCAAGGCTCTTCTTGAGAAGCAGGAGGATGTCAATGCGACTTTCCCTGAATTCCGTGAGATCCAGAACAGATGGAGAGCAGTAGGTCCTGTACCGGCTCAGAATTACAGAAACATCAACGAGACATATCAGCTCTATGTAGAGCAGTTCTATGATATGGTCAAGATAAACAGAGAGCTCCGCGATCTTGATTTCAAGAAGAATCTTGAGGCAAAGGAGGAGTTCTGTGCATTGGCAGAGAAGCTTGCTGAAAACCCTAATGTGGTGGATGCATTCCGTGAGCTCCAGAAGCTCCACGAGCAGTGGAAGGAGTTCGGACCTGTAGCTAAGGAGTACAGGGACCAGATCTGGGATCGCTTCAAGGCGGCAACTGCCCTCGTCAACAAGAAATATCAGGCATACTTCGAGGGACTCAAGGAGCAGCAGGCTGACAACCTTGAGAAGAAGGCGGCTCTTTGCGTAAAGGTAGAGGAGATCGCTGAAAGGGAAGTGTCTGACTCGAATCAGTGGAACGCTTTCTCAAAGGAGATCGAGGATATCCAGAAGGAGTGGAGGACAATCGGCTTCGCTTCAAGAAAGGAAAATCAGAAGATTTATGACCGTTTCCGTGCGGCATGCGACAAGTTCTACGGCCGTAAGCGTGATTTCTACAACGACTACAAGGACAGCATCAACCAGAACCTCGAGAAGAAGATTTCTCTCTGCGAGGCTGCTGAGGCTCTCAAGACAAGCACAGAGTGGAAGAAGGCTACTGACCAGTTCATTGCTCTTCAGAAGCAGTGGAAGGAAATCGGTGCAGTGCCTAGAAAGAAGTCGGAGCAGCTCTGGAAGAGATTCCGTGCGGCGTGTGACGAGTTCTTTGCCGAGAGAGACAAGAATGCGAAGCCTGAAAATGACTTCTACGGAAATCTCAAGGCTAAGCAGCGTCTTATCGAGGAGATCAAGGCATATGTCCTTACAGGAGATGATGCTGCAGATCAGGAGGCAATGAAGGCTTTCCAGGCAAGATGGCAGGAAATCGGTTTCGTACCGTTCAAGGAGAAAGATAACGTGGCTCAGGCCTATAAGGCTGCTCTTCAGGAGAAGTTCCCTGTAAAGGAACGTAATCCTCGCAGAGGCCGCAATGCACGTCCTCAGCTTTCAGAGAAGGACAGACTCATCCAGAAGTACCATCAGCTCGAGCAGGATATCGTGACATATGAGAACAACATCGGATTCTTCTCGATGTCAAAGAACTCAGAGCCTCTCATCAAGCAGATGCAGGACCGTATCGCAGCTGCCAAGGAGGAACTCAAGTCACTTGCTGCACAGATCAGAGTTATCGAGACTGCAGAAGAACAGGAATAACTTTTTAAACAAAATAGATGAATAAGAGTAATATTATCGGTCTTGTACTGGTCGGTCTGATCATGTTCGGATTCTCATGGTACCAGTCAAGACAGTACAGAGAGCAGATGGAGATTCAGGCACAGGCCGACTCCGTTGCCAGGGTAGAGCAGATGGCTGCGATGGCCATGGACTCTATGAAGAAGGCGCAGGGAATTGCGTCAGAAGATGATGTCAAGGTAATGACAATGCCTGCATACAAGGACAGTATGCTTACAGAGGCAAGACTTGCCGCAGAAGGACTTTACATGCTTTCAAATGACAAGGTGGAGATTGAGTTCACTACACGTGGCGCACAGCCATACTCGGTGAAGATCAACGACTACAAGGCATACGACAGCACAGATCTTTATCTTGTGAAGCCTAAGCACAGTGAGTTTTCGGTATCTGTGTTTGCTGGTGAGAATGTAAATACAAAGGAATTTGTCTTCCAGGTTGCTGAGCACAACGATTCGACAATCGTGATGCGACTTCCGTTCTCGAACGGCGGTTACATCCAGCAGAAGTATGTTCTTCCTGAGGATAGCTACATGCTTCAGAATGAACTTTCATTTGTAGGCCTCGGAGATATCATCCCTAACAATGTCTCTATGCTCGATATCGACTGGAATCTTGTTGTTCCACGTCTTGAAAAGGGCTTCAAGAACGAGACTCAGTACTCAAAGCTGAACTACTATTTCACAGGTGACAAGAAGCCTGAGATCCTGGGTAGAGGTCGTGACGGAAGCAAGCGAGTAGATACAAAGATGAAGTGGTTCGCATTTCAGCAGCAGTTCTTCTCAGCTATCATGACAGCTGAGAATGAGTTTGCTTCTGCAGATCTTGCAATTGACTTCTATTCTGAGGAAGAGTACAAGGCAGACGGTAATCTGATGGCTTGCTCAGCTAAGCTTCGTTCAGATTTCCAGGCTGGTTCTGACAATATCGTAGTTCCTTATGAGTTCTATTTCGGACCTAACGACTATAAGACTCTCAAGAGCTACGATCAGAAGTATGAGAAGATCATTGCGCTTGGTGGATGGCTTGTTGCATGGTTCAGCCGTCTTGTGATCATTCCAAGCTTTGACTTTATCGGAAGATTCATCAGTAACTACGGTATCGTAATTCTTCTCATGACTCTTCTCATCAAGCTTCTCATTTCTCCTCTTACCATCAAGTCTTACAAGTCTTCAGCTAAGATGCAGGTAATCAAGCCTGAGATGGATAAGATCAATGAGAAGTATCCTAATGAGAAGGATGCGATGAAGAAGCAGCAGGCTACTATGGAACTTTACCGTAAGGCAGGTATCAGTCCAATGGGCGGATGTCTCCCAATGCTTCTCCAGATGCCTATCCTCTTCGCTATGTTCCGTTTCTTCCCTGCATCCATCGAGCTTCGTCAGCAGAAGTTCCTTTGGGCAGACGACCTTAGCGCATACGATTCGATCTGGGATTTCGGAGCGAATGTTCCGCTTCTGGGTGACCACCTTTCATTGTTTGCACTTCTGATGGCTGTGACCATGTTCTTCTACTCGAAGATGACTTCATCACAGATGTCGAACGATCCTAATATGGCAGGTATGAAGTTCATGAGCGTATGGCTCATGCCTATCATGATGTTCTTCATCTGTAACAACCTTTCTGCAGCTCTCAGCTACTACTACCTTCTTTCTAACATCATCACTATGGGTATGACATGGTATATCCGTAAGTATGTGGTGACAGAGGATAAGGTTCGTGCAGATATGATGCTCAATGCAAAGAAGCCTAAGCAGAAGTCTAAGTGGCAGATGCGTCTTGAGGAGGCGCAGAGAATGCAGGAGCAGATGCAGAAGCAGCAGAAGCGCAGATAGTTATGAGGTGGTAATTTGGTGACTATGTATTACAGTGGCCCCCTCCCACTTCGTGGGCCCCGCCCCCTACGCGGGGGTGCGAAAATGCCACTTCTATACAAAAGTCACACAAATTACAACTTTTAAAATTATACTGAGCACTTGATGTAGAATCAGGGCATCTGTCCTGGATTCTGTTAAGGAACGCTAAAATAGTATGATAAAGGAGATTATCAGTAAATTGAATAGGGAGCTGCCAGCAACTGTAAAGTTGGTGGCAGTTTCCAAATTCCACCCTTTCGAATCCATCGAGGAGGCTTATCAGGCCGGTCAGAAGGCGTTCGGTGAGAGTCGTCCGCAGGAACTTCTGGCTAAGGTAAAGCGTCTTGACGAGGTTCGTGCCGAGAGGGGAGAGCCGGACTATATGTCAGACATCGAGTGGCATTTCATCGGTCATCTGCAGACCAATAAGCTTAAGATGGTCCTGCCATATGTTTCTCTTGTCCAGTCTGTTGATTCGGTCCGTCTTCTGGAGGCTATTGACCATTGGGGTGCGGTGAACGGAAAGGTGACCGATGTCCTTCTGGAGTGTCATGTCGCAGCCGAAGAATCTAAGCAGGGCTTTTCCGAGGAGGAACTTATCGAACTGCTTTCGTCTGATGCACATTATGCGAATGTCAGGATCTGCGGCATCATGGGAATGGCGACCTTTACTGATGATGAGCCTGTCATACGTGCCGATTTTAAGAGACTCCTTGACAGGCAGCAGACTCTCCATGACAGGATAGGCAAGAGCCCGAATGTCGCCGCAGGATGTAATGAACTTTCAATGGGTATGTCTGATGACTATCCCATCGCCGCCGAAATGGGCTCTACAATCGTCCGCATCGGCTCAATGATATTCGGCGAACGAATATAATGTATTTTGTGATGCGTTGCATAGCAGTATTTTACAGCAGCAGCGTGCTCCTCAAAGGGAGCACGCTGCTTGCGTATTGGGTTGGTTAGTAAAGAGTTGCGTTTGAGGGCTAGCGGAAGGATTCGGCGTATTGCGCGGCCTGGGCGGCGTTCCATACGATGATGGCGGTGCCGTGGCGGAAGTAGGTGTCGAGATCCTGACGTCCGAGGTTCGATGGCTCTGTCGCTGCACTTCCTGCCTTGATCTGATCGAGGAGTGTCTGCATTTCGCGTACATAAGGCATTCCCATCTCATTGTCGCCGAGCTCAGGGAGCCAGTCGCGCTGCCAGTAATGTCCGCCGTATATGCGGAGCTTCTCGATATTTACGCCGTTTGCCGGATCTTCTAGCCATGAAATGAGATGTGGTACGGCTGCAGCATATTTGATGAATGCCGCTTCATTGAAGATCCATACTCCATGGCCTGATCCGATTGCGTCGCCGCTGAAGAGTATGTCGCGGCCGTTCATGTTGAATACCATGGATCCGTCGGTATGGCCGGGGATTTCGATGGCCTCTATTTCAAATCCGCCGAGATCGAAGATATGGCCTTCGTTGATGAGATAACTCTGTTTTTCAGGGAAACGTCTGGCCATGAGGGCAAAGTCCTTCTCCGGAAGCGCGAACTGTACGTCTGGGTCTTCCGCATATGCGTGGGTCATTCCGACATGGTCGCCGTGATTGTGGGTGAATGTTATTGTAAGTTCCTTTCCTTCAATGCGTTCCGCTACTAACTGTCGGAGGGATTCTGCTGCGTTGTCTGCCCATCTGATGTTGTTCGACAGATCGATCAGCAGGGCCTTTTCCTTTCCTACGATAAGGTACATGTCCGAGCAGTTGTTGAAGTGGGTCTTGTTGCCCTCTGCGTCAAATGTTTCTCCTGCAGGGTTTGAGGTGTTGTAGTCCTGGATGTGGTAGACGTTCTTTTCGATTACTGATACGGTGTATGGTCCGACTTCGACGTCCTTTACGTTGCCGGTACACGAAACCATACCTACAATAGCGATGATTATTGCAGATGATAGGAGTAAATGCTGTTTCATATGTTTAATTGTATTAGGGTTATCTTGCCAGTTCCTGGATCATGGCTTTTGCCACTGCTGCGGATGCTCCTGTACCTCCGAGGGCAGCTCTGATGTCTCCGTAGTTGTCAAGCATTCTTTCGCGGCGCTCAGTGTTCTCGATGAGTTCTCTTATTTCCTTCACTAGGGCGTCTGAGTTGCAGTCATCCTGGATGAATTCCTTGAATGCAAGTCTGTCTACTATAAGGTTACCGAGGCTTATATATCTGATCTTGACTATCTTGCGGGCAATCCAATATGTGACAGGATTAGTTATGTAGCCTACGACCTGAGGTGTGCAGAAGAGGGCTGTTTCGAGTGATGCTGTGCCGGAGTTTACTACAGCTGCTTCCGCATGGCGGATGATCGACTGGGTCTCTCCGAACAGAACCTTAATGTATCTGCTGTTCTCTTCTGTCAGCCATGGTTCGTAGTCCTTCATGCTGCGGGCTGGTGCGCCTGCAATAAGGAACTGATAGCCTGAATATTGGGGGAGTGCATGCATCTTTGCTGCAAACTCTGTGAGGACTGGCATCATTGTGTTGATTTCTGTCTTTCTGGAGCCTGCGAGCATGGCGATGACCGGTCTGTTTTCGAGTCCCGCCCTTACGTAGAAGTCTTCTTTGCTTTCGAGCATTGCTCTGGAGTTGTCCACTGCGTCTACAAGTGGGTTTCCTTTGTAGATGTACCTTATCCCCTTTGAGTCGAAGTATGGTTTTTCAAATGGGAAGACTATGAAGAGCCTGTCGACGTACTTCTTGAGTTTTCTGATGCGTCCTTCTCGTGAGGCCCATACTTTAGGGGCTATGTAGTAGAAGACCTTGAAGCCTGCATTGTGGGCGAATTCCGCTATCTTGAAGTTGAAGCCGGGGTAGTCGATGAGGATCACTACGTCCGGTTTCCATTGCATTATGTCGTTTTTGCAGAATGTCACGTTGCTGAGGAGTTTTCGGGCCTTGGACAGCACTTCTACAAATCCCATTACCGCACCTTCTTTATAATGTCTTACAAGACCAGTTTCTGGTGCGTTGAGGTGTGGAATGTTTTGAAAAACATCCCACACCGACTCCATTAAGTCGCCGCCCCAGAAGCGGATTTCCGCATGGGGATCTTCGGCGTAGATGCCTTTCATCAGGTTCGAACCGTGGAGGTCGCCGGATGCTTCTCCTGCTATGATGTAGTAACGCATGTTCCTCAGAAGATATTACGAAGCCTTTCAAGTTCCTGGTAGTCAGTGCAGTCTACGTTGTGTGCGGTGATGCTTACATAGCCTTCTGCAACGAGTCTGTGGTCTGCTTCCTCTGTGTTTCCAGGGTCGTCCTGGAACTCTCCGACCATCATGTAAAGGTCTTCGCCTTCTTCCAATACGGGATTGGAGCTCTGACCCAGCATTTCAGGAGTGATGCCGTACTTCCTGTAGTGTTCGACATCCCATTCCTTGAATTCCTTGATCCATTTGCCCAGCCCCTGATGACCTGTTCTGATTCCTTTGATCTGATCTGCAGGGATGTCAGGGAAGTTGACGTTGTAATATACTCCGTGCTTCTGCGGAAGATTTGACATGATTGTCTGGAAGATGTCTCCGAAATGCTTGCTTACGCCACTGAAGTCTGCGTCCGGATGGAGTGAGTCCAATGATACTCCGATCGCGGGGATGCCGTTCAGTGCCGCTTCTTCTGCAGCTCCGAGTGTTCCGGAATAGCATGATGCGGTAGAGGCGTTTGAACCATGGTTGATTCCTGATACCACGACATCCGGAAAATTGTCCTCAAACATTGTGTTCAGACCGAATTTGACACAGCTGGCAGGAGTTGCATCCACATAGTGCCAGCCACCTCCGAGATTCTTGTGCGCTATCTGCTTGAATCCCAAGGAAACGGCCATGGACATGCCTGATTGATGATGTTTAGGTGCAATGACGGTCACTTCTCCGAACTGCTTCATGATTTCGACAAGGACTTTAATACCTTTAGCCTGATACCCGTCGTCGTTGGTTATAAGAATGCGCATTTTCTTCGTTAAATTTTATACAAATATAGATAATATATTCATAAATTTTTCTAAATTTGCGTCGATTTTGTGGAACTAGGTTTTGCATAATCTAAACGACAATTTAAAGTTTAACTTTATATAATTTCAACAAAACAATGATTAAAGTAGGTATTAACGGTTTCGGCCGTATCGGCCGCATGGTTTTCCGTGCTGCTGTTGAGAATTTCTCAAACGACATTCAGATTGTAGGTATCAACGACCTTCTCGAGCCAGAGTATCTTGCATACATGCTTAAGTATGACTCAGTTCACGGTCAGTTCAAGGGTGAGGTTTCAGTTGCTGACGGTGCTCTTATCGT
>JAFZFH010000125.1 GCA_017555965.1 Bacteroidales bacterium | reverse complement strand
GCGATCGGCTTTCCAGCCTCTCTCATAGTCTTAAGTACGAGTTCCTTTTCCATATTCTGTATCCTTTTATTTGTTATCTTATTTTGAATTATTCTAATTTAATGCAAATATAGGATTAAGTTTTGAATATGCAAAACATGAGCGATTATTTTAACTGCTTTCCATCAGAGAAGGCCTTTCCTACGGTCTCCCCTAGTGCCACATAAGAATGACTGACCGGTTCGTAGGTTATGAGTCCCATCTTCTGAACATCCGGCTGACCATCTTCTGTTAGATATTTCTCATCCACGAGGATGTTCACCACATCAGCAACGATATAGTATCCTTCCTCTGACTCATCTATCTTATGCTTGATGCGGCACTCAATAGTCATAGGGAAATCCGTGAATACCGGAGCATTGACGTTCTCTGATTTCACGGCAGTCCATCCGGTCTTCTTCATCTTATCGGGATCGTTCTTCGCGCTTACTATGCCGACAAAGTCAGACGCCACCATCGTATCCTTTGTGGCAAATGCAACTGTAAAGTCTGTACAACGTGCAAGATTCTCAGTTGTCGCATGTGCACCCATGGAAATCATGATCTCACCTCGATCCCACTGACCGCCCCAGGCAGCGTTCATTGCATTAGGGGTTCCATCTGCATTGTATGTTCCAATGATTAGCACTGGCTGCGGAAGCATCCACGGCTTTACTCCAAAACTCTTCATATCCTAGTATCTGTTATCGATTGCTATCTTGATCACTCCATCCTCTTTGTTCTCGAATACCTTATAGGCATCCTCAATGCGAGAAAGCGGGAAGCTATGAGTAATGAGTGATGTAGTATCTATCTTTCTCTCCTCTATCAAAGAAAGGATCTCAGCGCAGTCACATCCGTCAACTCCGCCGGTCTTGAACGTAAGGTTCTTGCCATACATTTGAGGCAGAGGTAGAACCTGGGGGTTATCATATAGAGCCACGACAGTAACAATGGCGTTTGGTCTAGCTGCTTTCCACGCAAGCTCAAAGGTATCCTTTGCACCTGCGACTTCGATAACGACATCAGCCCCTCCCCTTTCAAGGCTCTGAACCACATTCAGACACTCTTCCGGCTTTACAACCTGCACTGCCGGATAACGATGCTGAACGAACGTACGTCGCTCTGCTGATGACTCGCATACGATGATCTTCTTCGGATTCTTGAGCAGCACGCATTGAAGAGTGCAGAGTCCGGTAGGACCAGCGCCAATGATAAGCACCGTATCATCCTCCTTGATTTCAGAAATCCTCGCCGCCCAAAATCCTGTAGCGAGAACATCTCCAACAAGGAGAGCCTGCTTGTCGGACACACTATCAGGAATCCTGTTGAGTCCCTGATCTGCATACGGCACACGGACGTATTCCGCCTGGCCGCCATCAATACGGCAACCTAATGCCCATCCACCGTTCGGATCAGTGCAGTTATTCACGTATCCGTTCTGACAGAAGAAGCATTCTCCGCAGAATGTCTCCACATTAACAATGACACGATCACCTACAGATACCTTCTTCACTTCTGCTCCCACCTGCTCTACGACACCGACCATCTCATGGCCAACAGTAATTCCAGGGACGGCACGCGGGACGTTGCCGTGCTTGATGTGCAGGTCACTGCTGCAGATACTGGACATGGTCACGCGGACAATGGCATCCTTGGGATCCTGCAGCTGTGGTTTCGGCTTATCCAGAAGCTCGAAACGGCCTTTCTCTATGTATGTGTACGCTTTCATCTTAATGACAATCATGGTGGTCGCAAGACTCACCATTATCCTTTATGTTTCCCGCGAGGTATGCAGCAACAAGTTCTTCTACATCTCCGCTGCAACCACGGATTACCTCGATTCTTTGGGCTTCAAGGACATTCTTGGCTCCCTGACCCATGTTACCTGCAAGCATGACTACAACACCCATCTGACGGAGCACAGGAGCGATACCACTCTTGCATCCGCAGCCCTCAGGCGAAGCTATCTTGCTCACGTTTGTCACCTTGCCGTCAATGACATCAAATATCGTATAGTATGCGCAATGACCGAAGTGGTCATCCACACGTCCTTCTCTTGTTGGTACTGCTATCTTCATAATATCTCTTCTTCTCTGCTGTATTCTATAGCTCTATTAATATAATCCAGGAACGGCTTCGCACTCTTGAACACCTTCAGGATCTCTTCAATATCTAGATTTGCATCGTCATATGTTCCTGAAAGGCAGAAGTTCTTCAGCTTCACGTATTCGACATACGGTCCTTCTGCATTGAACCCAAGAGGAGCACGCTTGAGCTTCTGATCCTGATCAAGTGAAAGCGAAGGATGCAGACCCTTGATTATCCTATCGAAGTCCCCTCCTCCGAGTTCGATATCTTCCCTCAATATCTTCAGCACCTTAGGCTCCATGTAGTAGTTACCCACGGCGAGGAAACTCCTGCAAGGATAATCTTCTCCGCTGCCGGTACCTATATGGAAATAGTATCCGCTGAATCCGGATTTCTTACCTCCTCTGCAGATGTATGCACCGAAGTGAGTCTTATACGGAAGGCCGTCCTTTGAGACTCGCATGTCCTTATGGATACGGTACGTACTCTCCTTGATTCCGATTCCTTTGATGGTCGGGTCAAAAACGGCAACTCCTTCAATGAGCCTTTCAACTATGGCATTGAAGTGGGAACGCGCTTCCTGATACTCTGCCTTATGAGTATCGAACCAAGGCTTGTTATTGTTTGCCTCAAGCTGGCGTAGGTATGCGAGTATCGTTTCCATAATTATGGCTTTACTGTC
>JAFZFH010000124.1 GCA_017555965.1 Bacteroidales bacterium | reverse complement strand
GATGTGGTGCTTCCTGCCGGTGCAATGGCAGGCGGTAAGGTTGTCATGCCCGACAAAAGTGAACGTCCTTACATACTCACCCCGGACGAAGTGATGTCCAAGGAAGAACGGACGGCAAGGCAAGCGGAAGTAATTACCAACTGCATAAAAGGGTTTTCCAAACAACGCATTGAAAGGGCATTGAAGAATGAAGGGGCTACATACGTCCGCTTCTTCAACAATGACGGTGCTTTGGGGTACCGTCCCGATGACAGCTATTTCAAGGACAAGGATGTGTATGCCGGAAGGCTGAACAGTCACAAACTGGAACTTAACGCCTTGTATGATGTGGATGAAGCGATTAAAATGGCAGATACCGTACTGTTTGACCGCATTCAGATGATGCAGGACGACAATGCCAGGTGGACATTATACATCAAACCACAAGGTGAAGATTCATTCAGTATCTATCCCGCCAAAGAGGATGTCAACCAATTTTTCTCCACTATCCGACAAGGGCAACAGACAGAGGGCGAAAAGGTCCGTGTTGAACTGGCGCAGAAATACTATGCTCTAGCAGCTGCACACCCTGAACTCCGAGTTGACCTGTTCGGAGCAAAGGCAGAGAATGAGGATTTGTCGAGAATACAGCGTGTGAATATCTACAAGCGGAAAGACGAACGCATCTTCTGTGCTCCTGTCATTGACGGTATCGACAAGGTGGAACCTCGTGAGATAAGTTTCTGGCAGTACCAACGGTTATGGGTGTCGGAGGACAGGACCGAATACAAGGCGAATCTTGCCGCCAAACTGTTCTCGGATGTACTGCATGGGCAGAAAGCACAGAACAGGGAAAGCAAGGATGAACCATTAAAGTCTGAGGAAACAAAAGAGATCGATGAACCTGAGTTGAATGAAATCCGACAACAGCGTATGAAACAGTTCGAGATTCTGAAAGAGAAGCATCCTGAAACAATCCTGCTGTTCAGAAGCGGAAAGTTCTACGAGTCTTTCAAGGAGGACGCAGAGAAAGTTTCACGGATAACAGGAATCACTCTAACTCAAAAGGATATGGGAACTGGTGCAAAAATACCCAATGCCGCATTTCCCGAACCGGCATTGGATACCTATCTGCCCAGGCTTGTACGGGCTGGTGAAAGAATAGCTATCTGTGACTGGCAGGAACTTGCCAAACGAGAGCAACAGGAGCAACAGCCGGAACGGTCATCCTATCATCGACGTTGAACCGAACAATATATATTATGAGCAAGAACAAGGAATATGCAGAGAAATACGCCGCTTATGCCATGGAACAGATGCGAAGATACGGAATACCGGCTTCAGTAACATTGGCACAGGGAATTTTGGAAAGCAGCAACGGGCAAAGCCAGTTGGCACGTATGGAGAACAACCATTTCGGCATCAAGGCAACAGGCGCATGGTTGGCTGATGGCGGTAAATACGGACTTTATACGGATGACAAGCCGAATGAGAAATTCTGTAGTTACGACAATGTGGGAGAATCATACGAACACCATTCCAAATTTCTGAAGGAGAACAAACGGTATTCGGAATGTTTCAAACTATCGCCTGATGACTATAAGGGATGGACAAAAGGACTTGAAAAGGCCGGTTATGCCACTGGAAGGAGTTATGCTACCAATCTTCAGAAGATTATCGAGGTGAACGGTCTGGACAAGTACGATCGCATGGTCATGGAGGAAATGCGAAGTCAGGGAAAGGAATTCGGAGTAAATAATACCATGGAGGAAACCAAGACAAAGGATGATGTCAAATACAGTTTCCCAGTCAATCGTAAGGAGTTCATGCTGGTGACTTCACCTTTCGGCATGAGACAAGACCCGATGGATACCACCCAACAGCAGATGCACAAAGGCATTGACATTCAGACCAAGCATGAAGCGGTATTGGCAACAGAAGACAACGGTAAGGTCATTGCAGTGAATCAGAATGCCAATACATCGGGCGGCAAGTCCGTAACTGTGGAATACCAACGGGAGGACAACAGCAAGATACAGGTAAGTTACCTTCATTTGGAAGCAGTTGATGTCAAGGTCGGTGATACGGTGGAAGCTGGACAGAAATTAGGTATGTCCGGCAACACGGGCACACGGACAACAGGAGAACATCTTCACTTCGGAGTAAAAATGATAGCGGCTGACGAAACTGCCCGTAACATGGATCCTGCGGCTTATCTTTCAGATATAGCCATCAATGGCAACATCAAATTACAGGCTCTACACAACGGAGACGATTTGTTGGCAAAATACCAGGTAGCAAAAAAGACAGAAAGCAAGGCTATTGACATGTCACTTTCTCCTGACGCTTGGATGAAGAAGTTGCTTTCTTCGGAAGACAGTGGTATCGGGCTTGGTGCTGACCCTATAGTAGAACTGGTAACGACCATGTTTACTAGTCTGATGGCGTTGGCCATGCAGATTGACGGTCAACAGGAAAGTCGTGAAAAGCAGATGCAGCAAGCAACAGAAGCTTGTCTGAAGAGACAGGTGGACTTGTCTTCCCTTGTACCGTCCATGAAGCATTGTGTCCTTAATGTACAGGATAACGGAAAACTCTCATTAGACATGGATGACGGCAAGGAACGCTTTACCCATGAGCTGTCACCTGCCGAAACAAACCGGTTGCAACGTACTTTAGGGGATTCCACCCTGTCAGAAACGGAAAAGAAGCAACGAGTGACATCATTAGTCAATAACATAATGCTGTCACGTCAGGTATCAAGAAACTTTGAGCAGGGAGTGAATGCCGGACTGTCACAAAACGAGAACATACAAATCAAATGAGACCATTTTATAACTAAACTATTGTAAGCGTATGATTAAATGTGAAGTGACGCTGTGCGGCATCGTTAGCCGTGTGGCAACAACAAGAACAGCGAAGGATGGCAAGACTTATGCAAGTTTTGCCGTAAGAGTGAATATTCCGGAACGTAACGGCACAGGAATAACAGCGGAGGTGTTCATTAACAGAGAGGGAGAATTGAGTGAGGAACTGTCAGGTATGATAACTGGAAACCGTATTCAAGTACAGGGTGAGCTGACATTCAAGAAGCGTGGGGAAATGCTTTATCTGAATATG
>JAFZFH010000123.1 GCA_017555965.1 Bacteroidales bacterium | reverse complement strand
TCGAGTCTAATTACAGTAGAGAGATCCTGGATTCGTCTGAGATTGCCATCAAATATAAAGGATATATCCAGCGTGAGCAGCAGATGGCCGATAAGATTATGCGACTTGAGAATCTTACAATCCCTGAGAATTTTGACTTCGGTAGGGTAGAGAGCCTCTCGATCGAGTGCCGTCAGAAGCTTAAGAAATATGCTCCACGCACAATCGCGCAGGCTTCTAGAATCTCTGGAGTTTCCCCAGCTGATATCTCAGTTCTCCTGGTTTACTTCGGCAGATAGTGCGATGATCTGATTTTATAAATTAATTGAATATATATGATAGTTGGGTAGTGTTCCACGTGGAACACTACCCAACTAGTTATTTTGATTAAAATTTATTTTAATCTGGTTAAAAAATATTTTTAAGTTGCGTGCACAAAAAAATGTATGCAAAATTCAATATTTTATATAATCGGGCGGAGACTTTTTAATTTATTTTAATATATCTTTGCCTTCGAATTTGATGTGTGTGTTAATGAATGCAAGCGTATTATAGGATAGCCGTATTCTATAGTATAGCTGTGTCTTCATATATATAAGAGTATGAAAAGAAGTCTTTTATTTTCAATTTTACTTGCAGTGCTTCTACTGCTTGGTGGGAACGAAGTCAAGGCTCAGAGTTTTGGTATAAAGACGAATCTTCTTTATGATGCCACTACTACATTGAATCTTGGTGTTGAAGTCGGTCTTGCGCCCAAATGGACCCTTGATATTTCGGGTAACTACAATCCCTGGAATCTTGCTTCCGGTAAGATCATAAAGCACGCGATGGTGCAGCCGGAGTTCAGATATTGGTTCTGCGACAGGTTCTCCAGACATTTTCTCGGATTTCACGCAATCGGTGGAATCTACAATTTCGGAAACATTCCTAATGATTTAAAGGTAGGTACCTTGGATCTTTCTCCTCTCACAGATCACAGATTTGAAGGATGGGGAGTTGGAGCCGGTATTGCCTACGGCTATGCCTTCATCCTTGGTGAGCACTGGAATCTCGAGCTTGAAATAGGAGCTGGATACATATATACTGAAAACGATAAGTATCAGTGTATGGAGTGTGCCAAGAAGCTGGAGGATGATATTCCTTATCATTATTTCGGTCCTACAAAGGCTAATATCGGACTTGTGTATTTATTCTAAAGGGTAGGTGATATGAAGAGGATTTTATTCGTTTTATTGTTTGCTGTTGTCGGTCACTTTACTCTTTCTGCACAGACTGACTTCAAGAAGATCATCATCAACGATGCGGACATATACAGGAACAATACTGTGATGACCGTCAATATGGATCTGGACTTTACAAAGTTCGACGTCAATTCCAACAGAGCTGTTCTCATCACTCCTTATATTGTAAAGGGAGATTCCCAGAAGGCTCTTCCTGCTCTCGGCATCTATGGCAGGAACAGATATTTCTATTATGTCAGAAATGATCAGAAACTTACTGAATATGAGATCAAGGAACAGTATATCGAAAGCGACGTTCCGGAGTATCTTCCTTATACTGCCAGTGTACCGTTCGAAAACTGGATGTCTGGATCTGAACTTGTGATCGAGAGAAAGGTGTACGGCTGCTGCGGTCATCTTGAAGAGGAGGATTATTGCACGCTTGACACTTATAGAGTCTTTAATCCTGACTTCTTGTACGTGAAGGCTCCGAAGCCTGAGAAGAAGGAAAGATTCATTGAGGGAAATGCCTTTGTAGATTATCCGGTTTCCCAGACAGTCATCTATCCGGATTATCACAACAATACATATGAACTCTCGAAGATAAAGGGAACCATCGACTCTGTCAAGTTGGATAATGACATTACCGTCACATCAATTTTCATCAAGGGTTATGCTTCTCCAGAGAGCCCGTATGACAATAATACCAGACTCGCAAAGGGACGTACCGAATCTATCAAGGAGTATGTTCTCGGATTCTATGACTTTGAGAGGGATCTGATCAGGACAGACTATGAACCAGAGAACTGGGAAGGCCTCAGAGAGTATCTCGTAGAATCGAATTTGACTCATAAGTCGCAGATTATCAATATGATAGACGCGGATATGGAACCAGATAGAAAGGAATGGCTCATCAAGTCAAAGTATAAGGATGAATATAAGTATCTCCTCGAGAACTGCTATCCTTATCTCCGTAGGACATACTATCGTATAGATTATATCGTGCGTTCATTTACGGAAGGTGATGTGGATCATATCAGGGAGCTTGTGACTACACGTCCGCAGAATCTCAGCCTTGAGGAGTTCTACCTCGCGTCGCAGGGACTTGATCCTGAATCTGAAGTGTTCCAGGAGATCTTTGATGTGGCTGTTAGAATGTATCCTTCTGATGAGATCGCAAACATCAATGCAGCTAACGTAGCAATGCAGAGAGGAGATATGCAGTCTGCACAGAAGTACATCAATCGTTCTGGCAGTTCGCCGGAGGCGATCTATGCCAGAGGAGTCTACGCTGCGCTCGATGGTGATTATTCGGTAGCGGCAAGCTTCTTCCAGACAGCATCGGCATTGGGAGTGGAGCAGGCAAAGTCACAGCTTGAGCAGCTGTCTTTTTTATCGGACAATTAAAATTACAACAAATCAATACAATTTTTCAATCACAATTACTAACTATTATTAACTAACAAATTTCAATCATGAAAAAGAGTTTCTATTTAATGGCAGCTCTCCTCGTTGCAATGGTTGGTTGTAACAAGGAGCCTCAGCAGGGTGGCAGCTTGAATCCAGAAGACAAGGTTTACATGGAGTTCAAGATCCAGACACTTACTACCCGCTCTTCTACTGACAACGACGAGGGATATGGCTCTTCGGATGCTAATCCTGATGTAGAGGTAGGTAAGGATTATGAGAACGTAATTTCTACTGTTGATGTAGTTCTCCGTAATGCCAACAGCTATGTAGCAGCTACTGTGACAAACCCTACAGGCAGCGATGATAAGCTTACTTGGGTTGCTGAGTTCAACAGCGCACAGCTTTCTGTCAACACAGACTATCAGGTATATATCTATGCTAACTGCGGCTCAAGACAGGATGTTGACGCAGTTTCAAGAGAGACAGTTGCCAATATGACTCAGAACAACAAGTTCTGGATGACAAACGCTTATGAGCCTGAAACAGTAAACTTCGCAACTTACAGCACAGACAAGAATAATCCAACCAGTCTCGGTGAGCACTATGTAGAGCGTTCTATGGCACGTTTCGACTATATGCCAAAGGGCCCTTACACAGTAGGAACTGCTCAGGTAGAGCTTACAGAGGCTGCTCTTATAAATCAGAGCAAGGCTTTCTACCTTCTCCGTCGTGTTTCACAGGATGGAACTGCTACTAACTGGACAGTCGGTGGCGGTGAGACAAAAGCCAACTATGTAGTTGACACTGACTACGCTGCAAAGAATGACGGCTACCAGGCTGCAGATGCTGCAAACTTTGACTACCATTTGACAGCAGCGGCAGGTTGGGATTGGCAGGGTATTACTGCTACTGATCTTACAGTTGAGGACAATTGGGCTGGTGTAGCTGATGGAAACACAGGTGCAGCAGGTGCAGATCACGAACTCAACCAGTACTATATCTGGCAGTATGCCAAGGAGAACACAATCGCAGGTGCTGTTGCAAACCAGCAGAACGGTCTTTCTACAGGTGTTGTATTCAAGGGTAAGCTTACAGGTGACATCGTAACAGCTGCTGCCGGTGCTCCAATCTATGTATTCAACAACACTCTTTACGGAACTTGGGCTCAGGTTCTTGCTGCTGCAGCAAATGACGAAACCCTTAAGTTCTATACTGACAAGTTCGGAGACACAATCGAGACTGCTGAGCACGCGGCTCTTGGTGCTGCAGGATTCACTGCATACAATGCAGCTGATGACGGTAACTACTATACTTACTATTATTACTGGAACCGTCACAACGACAACGGTGACAACACCAATATGGGTAAGATGGAGTTTGCTGTAGTACGTAACAACGTTTACAAGCTCTGCGTTGACAGCATCAAGAAGTTCGGTCATCCAGATCCTACAGATGACAATCCGGTTGATCCAGATCCAGTTGATCCAACAGATCCAGACGAGGAGGGCGAGTACTACTTCCAGGTTACTGTCAAGGTTCTTCCTTGGGTTGTACGTGTAAATCACATTGAGTTCTAATTTTTCTCTGATTTTCAGAAATGAAATTTAGAAGTGTAATAAAGCCATTGGTCAGAATGGGGCTTGTCAGCCTCATTCTGGCTATGGTTTTCAATTCCTGCAATACCATCTGGTCCGGTGAGGAAGACTGTCCTCAGGGTCTGAATCTCCGTTTTGTATATGATTACAATATGGAGTATGCCGATGCGTTCAATTCTCAGGTACACTGCGTTTCTGTGCTTGTTTTCGACGAGAACGGAAACTATGTGACTACTGTAGAGGAGACCGGAGAGGCACTCAAGGACGAGGATTACAGAATGGAACTGGAATTGGAACCGGGAAATTACACTTTGGTGGCATATGGTGGATATGCCTGCGAAGACAGGTCTTTCAACATCACTCCGTTTGTGACCAAGTCTGCTTCTCACATAAATGAACTTTATGCTGAGATGGAGCACAATGACTTTGTTTCAAATGATGAAAAGCACGACTTTTTCCACGGTATTCTTAACTTCTCTGTAGAGGACAACAAGATGGCTGAGGAAAAGGTTTTCCTGGTAAAGAACACAAACAACATCAGGATAGTGCTTCAGCAGATCAACGGGGAGACCATAACTCCGGAGGAATTCACTTTCACTATAACAGACGACAATTCCTATATGAACGTCGAAAACGCAGTCATACCTAAGGGCTTGATTACATATCAGCCTTGGTCCAGCGGTCAGATATCCGTAGGAACTGCGGAAGATGGAGAGACACCTATTACAGCTGCGTACGCTGAGTTCTCCACTTCAAGACTTACTGTAGGAACTGCGCCTAAACTTGTCATCAGAAGTGTCGAGAAGGACGAGGATATCATCAACATTCCTCTCAACAATTACCTTCTCCTGCTTAAGAGTGACCGATATTCAGAAATGGGAACACAGGAGTTCCTTGACCGCGAAAGCGTGTGGACTATGCTGTTCCTTCTTGATTCAAACAACAGGTGGATCAATACCCACATTATTGTAAACGGCTGGATCGTAAGACTTAATCACGTCGAGATGTAATGCGTTGCAGAGGCTGCATATCTTTTATGTCAAGGTTATGGATTTCATTCATAGCCCTGTCGTTTGTGGCCTGCAATACGATATGGTCTGAGATGCCGGATACCGGATACGACAAGGGCATACAACAGACGGTTACTCTGAATCTTGCGATCAGCCATCCTGACGCAGGTATAACCACTAAGGCGACAACGGTATATGACGACCTTGATTTCACTGCGAACGAGGCTGCGATATCTAATCTTGTGTGCTTTATAGTGGACCTGAATGAGGATGGCTCTGAAAATTACGGCAAGGTGTCTTTCTTCGAAAAGAAGATCGACCCGGCTGATTTTGCGAAAGGCTATTATATCCTTCAATATAAGGTAGATGTAAAAACTGGACCGAAGCGCGTGTATATCGGTGCCAATATGAAGAACGAGCATATAGATGCATTCATCGGCAAGAGTCCTGTCCGTGCTTCAGGCGAAGGCTCGGCAGTCAATATGATTATGGCTCCTGATTACACCTTCTGCGGCCTTGGAACCGATATAACTATGTTTGCGGTTTCTTCGCTGATGGATGAGAGAGAGGTTGATTTTGTGGATATAAAGCCTGATAAAGAGGACTACTTCCTTGTTGCCGAACTTGAACGTCTGTCGGCAAAGGTGCTTCTCACCTGCAGGGAAGGAGAACCAGGATGGGTGGCTACCGGTGCCACCGGCTGGGTCGAGACCTCTGAAATAAGATACACGCTTAACATTACCAACAGAAGTACCTATATCAACAGACACAGTTCTGAATATGGAATAAATATGGATCCGAACTGGAATCTTGGAGATTGGGTGGTTTCGGACCCGTATGCAGCAGGAGGATACTCTGCCGGTCCAGGAAACATACAGGAATTCGAATCTTGGTCGACAGGAGAGCTTGTAGGAAGATTGTTCGACGACAGATACAGTACCTCTCCGCTGCCATATGACGAGAGCAGAATAAAGACGGGAGGCGCAATCCCGGAAAACCACTATGTCGAGGGACTTTATTGTCTTGAGAACACCGCTTTCGACAACATTGGCCTCAGCAATGCCTCAAAAGACGCTGTTGCCCAGCTTGCGACAACTCACGTTGTCATTGCAGTCAGGTTCATTCCGAGAACCATTGTGGGATGGGATATGAACAATAAATATCCGACCTCAAAGGAAGATGCTTTGAACAACTTTCTTGTTTATGACAGTTATCAGAAGGGATCTTATTGGATGCGTGTAGAAAACGGAAAGCCGATATATTATGGCTTGATAGCTAAAGACAAGCTTGTAGCTGCCGGTGCTTCAGAAGATGAATTTGCATTCTATGACGGCGGCTGGAGCTACTTCACCACCTTTGTGGACGGCGACAGAACTGACGACAATAAACTTACATATATAGGATACGATGCCTGGGGAGTGCAGCGTGACAATTATTACATACTCTCCATACAGAAGATCGGACGCCCAGGCTCTCCTATACCGGGAGATGAGTTCATGCGTATAAATTCGCAGACAACCGAATGGGTTCCACGAGGATCAAGAGAAGTGGTCATAAGACCGTCATAATACGTAAAATGAAGAGAATCATCATCATATTCTTCGCTTTGGCAATGACTTCCTGCATCTGGTCGGGTCACATCTCCGTGCCGGATACGCAGGAGGAGTCTCCTATGCAGATGAATGCGATGACAAGGTCCGTCACCGATTTCGGTTCCGGATCTCCGGTATTCCTCTTCTGGCTGGACAATGATTTCCAGAACATCGGAACCCAGGATGCCCCGACTCCATATCTCGTATCTTGGCCTTATCTGGGAATTGACGATTACAGGCCTGAAATACAGACATACAACACAGGAAAGAGATATCCTGAAAACGATCAGGAGGTGTGCTGCACCGGATATTTCCCTGCAAGTCTGACGGTAGATGGTGGTGCCGCTGCCAGAACCTGGTCAAGCCTCAGTATCGAAGATGAGGCGGATTTGGGAATCCTTGATGTGATGGTGGCTCCGGAACATATCACAGGAAAGTCTTCCGCACACTTTGACGACAAGAGACCGAAGGAACCGCTTGAGTTCATTCACGCTCAGAGCAAGGTGACATTCAAGGCCAAGATGGGTACGGATATGGCTCAGAACAGGTATCTGCGTAATGTCCAGGTGACGGTTCCTGGCAAGGATCAGTTTATGAGTACTCTTAAATGGGAAAACGGAAGATATATCGCTGACGGCACAACTTCTTCGGACGATGTGAAAGTGGTCCTCAAAGATCCGGATATGACCCAGCTCGACCCGAATCAGCTTCCTCGAGAGCTTGGCCATGTGTATATATATCCTGGAATGTCGTCCATCTACATTGAGGCTCAGCTTGAAATGGATGATTCTCCTCTGTTTTCAAATCCGGAGACGATTTCCGTGAAGACATATGTCGAATTTGATTTCAAAGACGGAATAAGCACAGTTCTCAGGGAGAATGATGCATATGAAATCATTATAGTAATCAATTATGACTCAATTGCTTTGAGAGGAAGAAAGTGTGAGTGGCAAGAGGGAGGAAGCATCACGATACCTATATATCCAAACCAATAGACACCTATAGATGAAGGCTCATTTATCATATATTGTTTTCGCTGTCTGTACATCGATACTGATGTCCTGCTCTGAAGTCATGACTCTTCCGGAGGATGAACTTCTTGGCAAGGAGAAAGTCAGTTTCTCTGCAAACAGTTCCAGACTCATTACCAAGTCCGGACTCAAGTATACGTATTTTGATGCGTATACAAAGTATCTTCTCTTTGGAGTGGAGAGCGGGGATTCCTATGACTGGACCAATGCTGTGATGTACGATAGACAGGGAAACGAGACCGAAGACCATTTCATCGAGTATGGAAAGGATCTTTTCTTCAACGGAAGAGAACTTGATTTCTATGGTGCGACATTGTGCAGTACAAAGGCATATCCTGAAAATCTAGGATCTTCTGAGACAAATTCATCATTAGGAAGTCCGATCATAGATCTTGCACTTGAAAACTATGGTGGAGCATTCCCTGACCTGATGTATTCCCGTAATCTGAAAAACTGTACTGCCAGAATGGGTGTTCTTGAGATGAACTTCACCCACGCTTTGAGCAAGGTGCAGATCGAGGTTGCAAAACAGGATGATTCTGAGGGACTTGCGGAGTCGCGCATAAAGGGTCTTTCCATTGTCAATACTTCATCTGGCGGAGAGTTGGATATCCTTACAGGAGTATGGTCGGTAGATGACACTTCTACCGAAATCGGATTCTTCAGCGGCAATTTCCCTGTTACAACGGATCCGACTATGATAATAGATGAGGACGGCAACAATGCGGAGCTGCTGATCATCCCGAACGAGACTTCGAAACAGGTGCTCAGTCTGAAGATTGTGGTAAGTACCGCCAAGTCCGGCGAGAAGACCATTGTGTATCCGTTGTACACTAACCCTGAAGTGGGTGAGCAGACTTCAGAGAGGCCGTTTATTTTTGAGCAGAACACCAGATATCTGTTGTCTATCATATTGCTCAACGACGGCGTGAGAGTTATCGCTGTGGCGCCTCAGGCCTTTGACTGGATCGATGTGCCTCTTGAGCCATATATGGGACAGCCGGTAAATTTCGGCGGTCTTATGTGGATGGACCGTAATCTTGGTGCTACAAGCGCAGATTGTGAGAATGACTGGGCGAATACAAGAGGATTCTACTATCAGTTCGGAAGAAACATTCCTTACATTTTCGATCACGAGAAATATCTAAACAGAAACAAGAGCGTCAAGAACGAGTTCCGCGTTCAGGAAGGAAAGACCTCTCAGCTTGATATCGGCTATGAGTATTTCTTCACTTACAACGATAGAGGAGAGAGAGTCTATGGTGCAGTTCAGGGAGGAACATTGGCTTGGCATTATTCATATCACGTTTCTGAACTCAGTATTAACGGACAAAAGGTCGGTTGGGTAAACAACGGTTCAGGATGGGAATGGAAGGGCTCTCAGCTGACCAATTACCGACTGACAACTACACCACATTACGGTAGTCCAAACGGAGCTTTCAACAGCGGCACGTTTTGGAATGTCGATCAGGTAGGATATAATGGAGTAAGCAGCAGTACAGCTTGGACGGAGAGTAACGGAGCTCCTCAGTGGAGGGATCTGGATGTCACCAGTAGCAATCTCGCCATAAATCCTGGCGACCCCGGTATTTATCATCTGGTTTTTGATGCCCGCTATTACAATGACTTCCTGCAGTCTGGAGCCTGGTGTGTTCACGATTGCTTCAATAATAATTGGGACCATTGGCGCCCGTGGACAATAGATGAGTGGAACTCAAAATATCCAAATTGGAAATCCAACAGTGGAATACCGACATATAAGGATTGGCTTTTGACTCAAGGCTGCGTAGACACGAGAACTGAAGATACGGAAAAGGTGAATTATTATTGGGCCGACAGGGACGGAAACCCTCTTCCGGATAACCATCCTTGCCCTAAGGGATGGAGAATCCCAACCAAAGAAGACTATGCGGGCATTGTCCCTGACCATAACATCGACAATACTTGGGCTAATACGACAAACAAGATGTTCATCGTCAAGGAGACATACGGTGATGTGCTTACACAATACAAGGAGGCCGTCATCTACGGAGTAGACCATCTTGGACGTAAGGTCATCTATATAATCAAGAGGAAGGGTGAAGAGGAGTGTTACAGATTGAGGCTTCTGTGGAAGGACAGCAACCTTACCAGAAACCAGTATTACGGTCTCCAGACCGCCTCTACTGATGCTCCTATGCAGTATCTTGAGATTTCAAGATATGCCGGAAGCAGCAATATGACATTCGACAAGTATTACAACTCGAGCCTCGGACAGTTGACCGTCACAAACCCTACAGGAACAGGAGCCATTGATGGCGTCAACATAACCAAGGATGTGAGAATCATGACTGGTGTCGAACTCCAGAGTCTCGGCTTCTATAATGATTTTGATTGGGAATCGTCTACAGAGGTTATGCAGATTCCTATCTGCGGCTTCATATATACAACAATGGGAGTTGACGGCATGTTCGGAGACGGTGATATGACAATCCTCAGGTGTACTGACTGGAGCGAAAACTATGACGTGGCACGAAAGGTAAGACCTGTTGAACAGGGTGGTTTAGGACAGTCATATGCGGAAGGCAAATATCCGTATAATGAGGCGATGAACTGGTGTTGCTATGTCAGAACAGACCGAAACACAGGACTGTTCTCAGGATCACGTAAATGTCTTGGTGACCAGATAAGATGTGTGAGAGATGTCACCGCTCAGTAAAATATTGAAGATGAACAGAATAATAAACATATTGATCTTGCTTTCAGCTTTTGCGCTGTCTTCCTGCAACTATGGTCGGGAAGGGGGTGCTGGTGCTTCCGGTGAGGTTCAGATAGAGTTCCTTTTGCCTGGAATGTATGAGTATATGATTCCGGAGGCGAGGACAAAGGCGAGCGACATCATTTCACCTTATGATTCACTGCGTCATATCAATGAGGACATCATCAGTCTTCCTATCGGAAGTACCTTGTGGCTGACTTTTTCTGAAAAGAATGATGACGGAACATATACTGATCCGGAACTGAAGGCATACAAGATCATCGACAGCGGTGGATACCACTCTATGTATGCGTGTACATATCACGAAGAGACAGGAGAGGACGGATATGTTTATCAGGTCATCGATGATGAGGCTACGGGTCAGCCGCTTATCCTGAGCGACGGAACATACAGATTCAAGATGATTTCCCCGGCCCTCCCTATCTGCTTTGATGATGAAAAGGGATGGAGGCTGCCGGTAGACAACGGAATGTATTTCTATGCTACAGACGGCAGATATCACGAGACTCTTCCGAAAGATATAGTTGTTGATTCCAAGCAGCTTGCCAATGATGGACACAATGTCCAGTATGTCAGACTGAATCCTATCGTGAATCAGACGGCGCGCTGGAATTTCAACATCTTCAAGGGAGAGAATGTCGATTCTCTTATGATGCTTCCGGCCGGCATCGAGGTCAGCGGTCTTCAGAATCCGTATGATACTGTAGACGGTAAGCAGGAGATGTTCTATTGGGCGTCAGATGACATCAGAGATACACTCAAGATGAAGCGTGGAGACAAGCTGCAGTGGGTTAAGATTCCTGCGGAAGAGATGTGGGTCGAGGATGTGAGAAGGAGCAACGGACAGATACAGCAGGCTCTTAGAGGTGATGTGGGTTTCCTTCCGACTAACTCGTTGAGTACGACTGTGGTTATTCTGTTCAATATGCTTGTAAACGGCATTCCGACGCAGTATGAGACAACTTTGAACAGGAAGATATACGAACATGCACATTCTTACAATGTGTCTGTAGAAGTGAGCCAGAAGAACGGAATCATTGTATTCAACTGGCAGAATCAGTCTTGGGTTGAGGATCTGGAATTGAATTAAAACGGACAGAAATGAAGAAACATATTGCATATCTGCTTTTGGGTGCGTTGATGTGCGTCTTTGCTGCCTGCAGTGACGTCATCGACGATGGTGTCGACATTTCTGATGATCTTCAGGAGGCTCAGCTCATAACTCTTCCTGTGAACATTGGCGTGAGTGACTATGAATTCGATGTAGATACAAAGGCACTGAAACCGTATATTCCTGATGTAGAGAATCTTATCTTTGACATATGGGTTGTTCAATATAGTAGCCGTGGAGTCCTTCTGCCTAGATCGATATATCATTACAGGACTAGCGAGAATGTCGGAGATCTTAAGGTTACAGACCTGTATGTCGCCGGCAGCACGACGCAAGGAGTGCAGCTGGTGGAAAGCGCGGAGGACTGTACAGTATGTTTTCTCGTGAATATGTGCGACAATGTGCCTGAATGGCCAGACAACCTTATCAGTTACCAGGAGATAATGATGCCGGTTCTGGCTGCTGATGCTTCGATTGATCTGAAGAGGGTGCCTATGTGCGGATTCTACAAAGGCCCTGTAACCAACGGAAACCAGGTGACGGTGTCTCTAGGACGAATGATCGCCAGGTTGAATGTCATTCTGAACAATAAATCAAATGAGAATATTTCGGGTCTGGAAGTACGTCTGGACAATGTTCCGAGGTATGCTCATATCTTCCCGCATATCAATACCATTCCGTTCAATGCGGCAGAGGATTCAGGATATAGGGTTCTGAAAGATACCGGAATCTCTATCGCTTCCGGAGGTTCGAAGAACCTGTATTATTATACTGCTCCGAATCTTTATGCTGATCTGTGGCCTACGACAATGACCGTTTCTTGCCACCTTGATTCAAGCAATAAGAATGTTTCCGGTGTTATGGTTCTTGGTGACGACAGGCCGTCCATCACCGATCAGAGGGATTTGCGCCTCTATCCGAACAACCAGTACACGTTCACGGTCAATCTCGTGAACAATCAGTAGTGTTGCATTTTAATTGTCCGATTAAATGTACAAAAACAGACCAGGGCCATCCTCTGAGAAGGATAACCCTGGTCTGTTAGTATGTAGTATTGTTTGCTAGAGGCGTTTGAGGGCCAGTTTGATGATCTCTTCGAGGGAAGCTGAAGGCTTTTCCTTGAGAACCGCAGCTACGGCCTTGTTTACATTCGCTTTTGTGAAGCCGAGCATCACGAGGGCGGTGGTCGCTTCGTCTGCGGCACCGTTCGGTGCAGCAGCGAACAGCGCCGGAGCCTCGCTGCCGGAGCCCTTCACGACCTTGTCCTTGAGCTCGAGAATGAGTCTCTGTGCACTCTTGAGGCCGATTCCCTTGATGCTTTTTATCTTGTTGATGTCTTCAGCAATGATGGCGTTTCTTATTTCATCCGCAGTCAATGACGACAGCATCATACGTGCAGTAGATGCGCCTATGCCTGATACTCCGATGAGCAGACGGAAGAGTTCGCGCTCGTCGCGGGTCGCGAATCCGTAGTAAAGTTCCTCATCTTCACGGAGATAGTGGTGGATGTAGACTGTGGCTTCGGATTTGCCGTTGAGGCCCTCGTAAGTCTGGAGCGAAATAAGGATGTGATAGCCTATTCCATATGTTTCGAGGGTCAATTCTGTCGGTGTCAGCACCTCTATTTTGCCTTTTATGTAGTCGATCATTGCTCTTGTTTTTTATCAGACTTGCAAAATTATGATAATAATCTTTAAAAGAAATAGGGTTTTTGCTAAATTTGCAAGTTAAAACGTTTGAGCGAATATGACCGTTGGAGAAATAAGAAATCAGTTCCCCGCACTTTCCAGAAAGGTGTACGGGAAGGATCTTGTGTATTTCGATAATGCGGCGACAAGCCAGAGGACACAGTCGGTGATCGACGAGTGGAACAGGATCAGCGCCGAATCCAATGCGAATATTCACAGGGCGGTTCACCGCTTGGCCGATGAGGCGACTCAGGCGTATGAGGCGGCGAGGGACGCGGTGAAGGATTTTCTC
>JAFZFH010000122.1 GCA_017555965.1 Bacteroidales bacterium | reverse complement strand
GACGAATAATTGTTTAACAGAATTCAACGAAATTTGATATGAGCCAGATAATCAGAATTAAACTCAAATCATTCGATCACATGCTTGTTGACAAGTCGGCAAAGAAGATCGTTGAGACAGTTTCGGCTACAGGTGCACGTGTAAACGGTCCTATTCCGCTTCCTACTCACAAGAAGATCTTCACTGTAAACCGCTCGACTTTCGTAAACAAGAAGTCACGTGAGCAGTTCGAGCTCAACTCATTCTGCCGTCTTCTTGATATTTACGAGTCAACTCCTAAGACAGTAGACGCTCTTATGAAGCTCGAGCTTTCTTCAGGTGTTGAGGTTGAAATCAAGATCAACTAATCGAAAAAAGCATTATATTTGCATAGTGGTTCGGTGTAAAAGCCGAACCACAGCAAATAAAGTTCTTTTATAAGTTTGGTCCCATAGCTCAGTTGGTTAGTAGCACCTGACTCATAATCAGGGGGTCGCAGGATCATGCCCTGCTGGGACCACAAAAGCCCGTCAGATATCTCTGATGGGCTTTTTGTATTTATGTCATGGTAAATGCCTACAGAAGTTCGAGACCGATTCCCGGACGGTCCGGAAGGACGATATGTCCGTCCACGACTTCCATACCGCGGAAAAGGTCGTTTGTGATGAGGAGATTACCGTCGAGGTCGCAGAAATCCACGGCTGGGGAGAGCTGGGCCGCTGCAGAAACAGCGCATGAGGTCTCCGTCATACAGCCGACCATGACCTTCATTCCTTCTGCGCGTGCATAATTGACCATTTTCCAGCCTTCTCTCATGCCTGTGCACTTCATCAGCTTGATGTTGATGCCGTGGTATACGCCCTTGACCGAAGGGATGTCCGCGAGTCTTTGGATGGATTCGTCGGCGAATATCGGCAGCGGGCTTCGTTCGGTTATCCAGGCATTGTCGTCGACTCTTTCCTTTGCCATCGGCTGCTCGACCATCACGACTCCGTTTTCCTTCAGCCAGAAGATCTCATCGAGGGCCAGCTCCCTGTCTGTCCAACCCTGGTTTGCATCTACCGCCAATGGGAGGTCGGTGATTTCGCGGATGGTGCTTATCATCTCCTTGTCGTTGTCGAGTCCGACCTTTACCTTAAGAATATTGAAACTGTCAGCGCATTCGCGTGTCTTTTTACGGACGACGTCAGGGGTGTCGATACCTATCGTAAAGGTCGTGTCCGGTGCTGTTGAAGGGTTCAGTCCCCATATGCGCCACCATGGCTGACCCATAAGTTTTCCCACAAGGTCATGCAGGGCGATGTCGATTGCTGCTTTGGCTGCGTTGTCTCCCGGTGAGAGACTGTCTACATAGGCCAGGATCTCCTCAAGACGGAAAGGGTCTTTGAACTGGCCCATATCGACACGGGAAAGGAAGGTGCAGACGCTTTCGACCGTCTGCCCGAGATATGGAGGCATCGATGCCTCGCCGTATCCGGTAAAGCCTTCATATCCGATCTGTACCTGCACTCCGGGAGTTGTCTTCCTGGAGTATGAAGATACGGTAAATGTATGCCTGAGCTGGAGTTCGTACGGCTGGAAAGTCAGCTTCAGCCCTTCTCCTTTGCCAAGCTTGTTGAAATTGAATCTTCTGTCAGATGATGAGCATCCGCTGAGGATGCCGCTGCCTGTCGCTGCCGCTCCGGCAGCCAGCAGTCCGGATGTCTTTATGAATTCCCTTCTTTTCATATAACAAATATAACCTTTTCTAATTAATTCTTATCTTTGCCGGCCTAAATCGGATATGAGACATTTAAGGAAATATTCTGCAGTCATTCTGATGCTGCTGTTCAGCTGTTACTATTCTGGTATCAGCATGTTCTCTCATGTCCATATCGTGAACGGATCGTCCGTAGTGCACTCCCACCTTGGAGGTGGTGTGGACCACGAACATAGCGATTCTCAGTATGCTGTAATTGATATCCTGTCACATTTCCAGTCGGAATATGCAGTAGACTTCATCAGCGTCGGATCTCCGTTCTTCCAGTTGTCTGAATCTTTTGTCGGATATGTTTCGCCTGTCTGTCCTCGCGATGAGCATCCGGCCTTTCTGCTTCGCGGTCCGCCGCAGGCGTAGGTTCCCGATCAGTTTTAGGTTCCCGATCAAGTCGGGAATGACCCCGTAATGGGAATGGCCCATTGTCGAGAATGCCCCATTGTCGACAATGCATGTCATTGACGGGAATGGCTGTCATTGCCGGCTCGACCGGCAATCGGTTCCGACCATCGTCATTGCCGGCGTGACCGGCAATCCAATCAAAGAAGATTCAAACAATTAAATACCCACCAAGATGAAAAGATTATTTTCAGCTTTGGCGGCGGCATTGTGTATTGTGCTGACCGCTGGGGCTAACGATACTGATGTACTCGACAATACAGATGCACATATATATGGTCATGTAATTGACAAGGCTACAGGCGAGCACCTTCCGTATATCGTAGTGATGCTCAAGGGAACAACAATCGGTGTCGCAACCGAAAACACAGGACACTATATGATCCGTAATGTGCCGGAAGGAACATTTACGGTCGAAGTTTCAGCCATCGGCTACAAGAAGGTAAGCCGTGAAGTGAACATACGCAAAGGCAGGTCCTACGAAGTCAACTTCGTGCTTGAAGAGGACCATATCCAGATCGACGGAGTCATCGTCTCCGCGACCCGAAGCGAAACGACCCGAAGGATGTCGCCGACCCTGGTAAATGTCGTAGGAATGGATGTCTATAACAAGACCAACAGCACTACGGTCGCGCAGGGACTGTCCTTCCAGCCGGGAGTCCGCGTCGAGAACAACTGCCAGAACTGCGGTTTCCAGCAGGTCAGGATCAACGGTCTCGACGGTCAGTACACCCAGATCCTCATCGACTCGCGCCCGATCTTCAGTGCCCTTGCGGGTGTCTATGGCATTGAGCAGCTCCCTGCAAATATGGTCGACAGGGTAGAGGTGATGAGAGGAGGTGGTTCCGCTCTGTTCGGCTCATCTGCGATCGCAGGCACCATCAACATCATTACAAAAGAGCCGGTAAGAAACTCTTCCAGCATCTCGCATACGACAACATCCATCGCCGGTTCGCCGTCTCTCCATAGTACGACGGATATAAATGCATCCATCGTTTCGGAGGACAACAAGCTCGGCCTTGCAATCTTCGGCCAGAGCACCTCGAAGGATGCGTGGGATGCAAACGGTGACGGATTCACTGAACTCTCCAAGATTTCAGGTCAGACCCTCGGATTCAGAGGATATATCAAGACAGGACTGTATTCGAAGATCACAGCGGAGTATCACCATCTGCAGGAGTTCCGCCGTGGCGGTGACAATCTCGACCTTCCTCCTCATGAGGCAATGATCGCAGAGCAGACGAACCATGGTATCAATACGGGAGGCCTGAAATATGAGCAGTTCTCCAAGAACCAGAAGCATAGGTTCAATGCATTTGCCTCCCTTCAGCATATCGACAGAGAGAGTTATTATGGTGCCGGTCAGGACCCGAATGCATACGGAAAGACTCTCGACCTTACATGGGTTGCGGGAGCACAGTATGTGTACAAGGCAGATAAGTGTCTTTTCATGCCTGCAGACCTTACCGTCGGACTCGAGTATAATGAGGATTATCTTGAGGACAACATGTGGGGTTATGGAAGACAGACAGATCAGACAGTGAGAATTGCCAGTGCCTATGCCCAGAATGAGTGGAAGACAGAAAAGTTGGGCATCCTTGTTGGAGGACGACTTGACAAGCACAATCTCATCAAGTCAGTCATCTTCAGCCCTCGCGCCAACCTCAGATATAATCCGACAGAAAACATCAACCTGAGGGCAAGCTATTCATATGGTTTCCGTGCTCCGCAGGCTTTTGACGAAGACCTGCATATCGACAATGTCGGAGGAACCGTGTCAATGATCAGACTTGCGGATGACCTGAGGGTGGAGAAATCCCAGAGCGTGAGCGTTTCTGCTGATATTTATCACAGTTGGGGTGACTGGCAGGGCAATCTTCTCCTGGAAGGCTTCTATACAGATCTTGATGATGTGTTCGCATTGAAGGAGATCGGCTTTGATTCAGAAGGAATACTCATAAAGGAGAGACATAATGAGTCTGGAGCAAGGGTGTTAGGAGGAAATCTTGAGGGAAAGCTGGCGTGGAAGGACGTGCTTCAGCTCCAGGCTGGAGTTACTCTTCAGAATTCGGAATATAAGGAGGCCAGATCCTGGAGTGATAATGTACCGTCGACTACAAAGATGTTCAGGACTCCGGATGTCCACGGATACTTGACCGCTTCGTATAATCCTGTAAGACAGCTGGCACTTTCTGTCACCGGAACATATACCGGAAGCATGCTTGTGGAACATCATGCGGGAATGATAGAGAGGAATGTGACCGTAGAGACTCCTGACTTCTGGGATATGGGCTTCAAGGCTGCGTATGACATCCGTGTATACAAGAGTTTTTCTCTCCAGCTGAATGCCGGAGTACAGAATATCCTCAACTCTTTCCAGAAAGATTTTGATACCGGTGCGGACAGAGATTCCGGCTATATGTATGGCCCTACCTTGCCGCGTACTTTCTTCGTCGGAATAAGGCTTACATATTGATGATGAGTGATGGATTTTCGAAAAATGTTTACCTTTGAGGTAGAAATCATTACACAATCCTATGGACAAGCTGACTAAAACCCTGATCGCAACAATCTTTTTGGCTGTGATCTCGTTAGGAGCGACTGCTCAGAACGTGCAGTTGCATTATGACCTCGGTCGTAAATCGGCAACTACTACCGTTGAAATGTTCCGCGCAGATAATGCGGGAAGCACATTCTTCTTCGTTGACCTGGACTATAATCCAAAAGTGAACGGAGCTTATTGGGAAATCGCACGTGAGTTCTGCTTCTGGCAGGACAGCAAAGTAAACTGGCTGTCACTTCATGTCGAATATAACGGTGGTATGGACACTGTAGCTGGTTCATACAACAATTCATGGCTCGGCGGTCTTACTTATTCTGGTCATTCGGCAGACTGGAGCAAGACATGGTCAGTGACTGCTTCGTATAAGGCGATTCCGGGAACGGTCGGTCTCAACGGAAAATACCAGACAAGCAATTTCCAGATAACAGGAGTCTGGAATCTTGATTTCTTCGATCATTGGATCTCATTCAACGGCTTCGCTGATTTCTGGAGAGAGGCACGCCCATGGCAGGGTACAGAGTATATCTTCATCACAGAGCCTCAGCTCTGGGTCAACCTCAACAAGGTTAAGGGATGGGAGAATATAAATCTTTCTTTAGGTACTGAGGTTGAACTTTCATGCAACTTCGTTGCAAAGGGCTTCAATGCAATGCCTACAATCGCAGCAAAATGGACATTCTAACAAACTAAACGGGTATACAGATGCTTAAGAAATTATTCGGTCTAGATCCGCAGCAGACGACAGTCAAAACGGAGATTCTAGCAGGTGTCACCACCTTCCTTACTATGTCCTACATCCTTGCTGTGAACCCTTCGATGTTCTCTCAGCTTGAAGGTATGCCTGGCGGTGCAGTCTTCACGGCCACAGCTCTTGCAGCCATCATCGGATGTCTCGCAATGGCCTTTATCGGAAAACTTCCTTTCGGTCTTGCGCCAGGCATGGGACTCAATGCCTTCTTCGTGTACAGTGTCTGCATGGGAATGGGTTATAGCTGGCAGTTTGCTCTTACTGCCGTATTGATCGAAGGACTCATCTTCATTGTCCTTACATTGACCAATGTTCGAGAAGCGATTGTGAATGCAATCCCTATGAGTCTCAGAAATGCAATCGGTGCAGGTATCGGACTCTTCATTGCGTTCATCGGTCTTCAGAGTGCCGGCGTAATCGTCCATGACGACGCAACCCTTGTTGCTCTCGGCGACATTACCTCCGGTTCCGCTCTTCTTGCCCTGATCGGCATTATCCTCACAGGATTCATGTATGCCAGGAATGTACCGGGAGCCATCCTCATCGGTATCCTTGCCACAATGGTCATCGGTATCCCCCTCGGAGTCACTGAGTTTCAGGGAGTCATCTCTAAACCAGAGTCGATTTCGCCTATCTTCTGCAAGTTTGAGTTTGACAAGATCTTCACCCTTGACATGCTTGTCGTGGTGTTCACATTCCTCTTCATCGATATGTTCGATACAGTGGGAACACTCGTAGGCGTATGTACAAAGGCAAATATGGTTGATGAGAAGGGCAACATCAACAGGATCAAGCATGCATTCATGGCTGATTCCATCGCTACTACGGCAGGCGCGATGCTCGGTACTTCTACCACCACAACTTACGTGGAGAGTGCAGCAGGTGTTGCGCAGGGCGGCCGTTCAGGCCTCACAGCGTTTGCAGTAGGCTGCTGCTTCGTGATTGCTCTCTTCTTCTCGCCTCTGTTTCTTTCGATCCCATCGGCAGCGACAGCACCCGCGCTCGTAATCGTAGGTCTTCTCATGATGGAGCCTATAGTGAAGATTCCGTTCGATAATTTCTCTGAGTCTATTCCAGCGTTCATCTGCATCCTTATGATGCCGCTTTCATACTCAATCTCAAACGGTATCCTCCTCGGTATGATTTCATATGTACTCATGAACATGATCTGCGGTAACTTCAAGAAGATCACTCCTGTGATGTATATTCTTGCAGTCCTCTTCATCCTCAAGTACATCTTCATCTAATATACAGGGCGGATTGTCTGTAAAATCTGCCCATGTAAACAAAAACCCCGTCAGTGCGCGAGCGAAGCATTTACCTAAGCTTCTGCGTAGCGAGCCGCTGACGGGGTTTTTGTTATTTATAATATGATTCTTCAGGACTATTTTCTGCGTCTCTTGCGGGCATATCTCTTCTGGCGTCGTGCCTTTCTGACAAACTTGAGGACAACGGCTGCTATGAGGCCTCCGAGAACCAGGAATATAAGGATATATGTCCATGTTGAAGCGCTGTCTCCCTTCACTCTTGACCACATCTTCAGGAGGGCTTCCGTGTCTGTGTCGTGCATCATTCCGCAGCGCTCTACAGTCGCTCTGTCCGGATACATTATAGGATTGACACATACGCTGTCTGCTTCAGGACCGAAGAAGTAGCTGGCATCTATTGGTTCGTACTCTTCCTCATCGGTCATGCTCGCAAGAATCTCCTCTCCTCCGATAGCGCTCACGTAACCTGTCATATCCATGTTTCTGAGGGCATTCTCAGGCATGCACATGAAGTTGATGAAATATCTTGCGGCCTTAAGATTCTTTGCATACTTAGGAATCACCCATCCGTCGAACCACATTGCACTTCCTTCCTGAGGAATAGTGTATCTGAGTTCCATTCCGACTTCTGCCGCCTCGTCAATGGCCCACTGGGCATCTCCGCTCCACGACATGTTCATCCATGCGAGTCCCTTTGTCATCTGCTCCTTTCCGAAATCTGCCTCCCATCCGGAAACCGACTCTCTGAATGAGTTCAGGTAATTCTCGACAAGCGCAACAGACTCTGCTGATGTGTCAAATGTAAGTGTTACAGCATCCTTTTCTCCAGCGTCCAGAGCCTCTCTGTTGAGGGCGATGAGGAGTGCAGTATAGACATCCCTATATGCATCCTTCATCAGAACCTTGCCTTTATAAGTCGGGTTTTTCAATACGTTCCAGCTACATGTCTCCTCTTCGTTGACATAAGCCGGATTGTAGATCAGTCCCACGGTTCCCCACATGTATGCGACGCTATAGTCGTTTGCATTCTTTCCGTGTCCCTCGATTTCATTGAACTTCTCCTTGATGAACGGAGCGACATTGTCGAGATAGTCAGGTGTCTGACCGAAATCCCTCTCCAAAGGAAGAAGAAGGTCGTTCTTGAGCATTCGCTCGATGATATAGTCAGATGGACATACGACGTCATAATCCTCATGACCCAACTCAATCTTAGAGAGCATGGTCTCGTTGATGTCGAAGGTCTGGTAGATGATCTCCACCGGTTCACCGGTCTGCTCTTCGTACCACACTTCGAACTCATTGATGAGATCCTCGTCGATGTAGTCGGCCCAGTTATATACCTTCAGGATATGGCTTCTGTCTTCCGAGCATCCCATGAGCATGAGGATAGCTGCGGCAAGATATAGTATCTTCTTCATCTTATTCTCTGTCAGTTTTTGAGTTTCGGATCTTCCTGAGGTTGATTGTTATCAGCAGGATGAGTATTCCTACGAACATGATGGTGATCATAGGACGCAGTTCCGGAGTAAGTCCTCCCTTTCTTGCATCAGTATATATGTATGTCGAAAGGGTGTCGAGACCGATGGTTCCTCGTGTGAAGAATGTTACCGCAAAGTCGTCGAGCGACATTGTGAATGCAAGGATGAATCCGGATATCATGCCCGGCTTGAGCATAGGAAGAAGTACCTTGCGAAGAGCAACGAACGGAGTCGCGCCGAGGTCAAGGGCAGCTTCATAGATGTTCGGGTTCATCTGAGTCAGCCTTGGCAGTACGCTGAGCACTACGTAAGGCGTACAGAAGGTGATATGCGCCAGAACGACTGTCACATATCCTTGGCTGATGTGCAGGAAGACGAAAAGCAGGAACAGCGACACACCGGTGATGATGTCCGGGTTGAGCATCGGAATGTTGTTGAGAAGGCTGATGGCCTGCTTTGCTTTTCCTCTCATGTTGTGGATGCCGATGGCGGCCACCGTTCCGAGGATTGTGGATACGCATGCTGCAATAAGGGCAATGATGACTGTATTCTGGATTGCCGTCATCAGCGATCCTGTGCCCTGCATGTTTCCTGTGAACAGGTTCTCATACAGTTTGGTTGAAAATCCGGTCCAGTTGCCGAGAACCTTGCTCTCGGTAAACGAGAAGACTGCGATGAATACGATAGGCGCATAGAGCACTATCAGCAGCAGCCATATGTAGCATTGTGCAAAAAATTTCTTCATCGCTATACGATCCCTCCACTGACCTCTTTCTTATTGTCCTGAAGCAGACTTGTTATACCAATGATTACCAGCATCACAAGTGAGAGCGCAGCTCCATAGTTCCACATCGAAGAGTTGATGTTTTCCTGGATGATGGTACCGAAGAGCTTGATCTTGTTGTTGGTAAGGAATTCCGATATTGCGAATGTGCTGACAGTAGGCATGAACACCATCATGACACCGCTGATGACTCCTGGCATCGAAAGCGGTACCTGAACCTTCCAGAATACCTGCCAAGGAGTTGCTCCCAGGTCAGCAGCTGCTTCTGCATATGACTTGTCCATTCTGTCAAGTATGTTGTAGATCGGATAAATCATGAACGGAAGGTAGTCGTATACCATACCGACGATCAGTGTTCCCTTGCCGAGCTGGATGCCGAGCATGTGGAACAATTCTGCCGTCGCAAGCGTCCTCATGAGCGCGTTGATCCACATCGGCATGATGAACAGTACGATGGTCACTGCGCTCTTGTTCAGTTTCTTGTTTGCAAGGATCCATGCCGCAGGATATCCCAGCAGGATACAGAGAGCTGTGTTTTCGATTGCAACCTCCAGCGACAGGGCAAAGGTGTTGATCGCATCAGTGTCCCTGAAGAACTTGGCGAAGTTGCCGAACGTGAAATTGCCCGCTCCGTCCTGAAATGCATAGACCATGATCAGGATCAGCGGCAAGGCCACGAACAGCACCAGAAATATTGCGTAAGGCAGAGCCCATGTGCTTCTCTTACTCATCTCTCTTTGATATCTTGATGTCCTTAGGGGCTATGTTAATACCTACAAGGTCTCCCTTGTCCCAGATGTCGTTGGTGTCGACCCAGAGCTTGTCTCCGTAGTCTGTCCTGATGGTCAGGTGATAGTGGTCTCCCTTGTAGAGGAGGAAGTGCACTTCACCGGAGAGGATTCCTTCTTCAGGGTGGTCGATGAGCTCGACTCTTGAGAATCTCACTTCCACATTGACTTTCTCTCCGACCTCGAACTTGTCCTGTGGCTTGCATTCGAACACCTCTTCAAGGAACTTGACATGGGTCTCATCCACGATCTCACCCTCGAATCTGTTGATGACCCTCTCCTTCTTCATTACCTGGATGTCTGCCGGTCTGATGAGAAGGCCTACTTCCGAACCAGGTTCGAATGCGTTGTAATCCTGGATCATGAGCTCGTAGCCCTTGTCTGTGTCGACGAACATCTCGTAATGTACTCCTTTGAAGGTACACGACTTCACTCTTGCCGTGAACTGTGCGCCTTCCGTGCGGTTCATGATGTAGATGTCCTCAGGACGTACTACCACGTCCACATCCACATTCTCTCCGAATCCCTCGTCGACGCACTCGAATTCGTGTCCGACAAACTCCACGACCTTATCCTTCAGCATCTTTCCGTTGAGGATGTTCGATTCGCCGATGAAGTCTGCGACGAATGCGTTCTGTGGTTCGTTATATATGTCTGTAGGGGTTCCGATCTGCTGGATCTTGCCCTCATTCATGACAACGATGGTGTCTGAAAGGGTCAGCGCCTCTTCCTGGTCGTGGGTCACATAGATGAATGTGATTCCAAGCTTGCGGTGCATTTCCTTGAGCTCGATCTGCATGTCCTTCCTCATCTTGAGGTCGAGGGCTGCGAGAGGCTCGTCCAGAAGAAGAACCTTAGGCTGGTTCACGATCGCGCGGGCAATCGCTACGCGCTGCTGCTGGCCGCCTGAAAGAGACTCTACATCTCTGTCCTCATAGTCAGTCATGCTCACCATCTTAAGCACTCTGCGGACCTTCTTGTCGATCTCGTCTGTAGGCACTTTCTGAAGCTTGAGCCCGAATGCAATGTTCTCATACACGTCAAGGTGTGGGAAGAGGGCATAACGCTGGAAGACAGTGTTCACAGGACGCTCGTGCGGAGGTACATTCGTGATGTTCTCTCCGTTGATGAGGATTTCTCCGCTGTCAGTGTTACCGAAACCTGCAAGAAGACGAAGAAGAGTCGTCTTGCCACAGCCAGAAGGTCCGAGAAGAGTCAGAAACTCTCCCTTGTTTACATAAAAGCTGATATCATCGAGGACAACCTTGTCTCCGAATCCCTTCTGTATGTTCTTGAACTCAATTATCTTGTCGCTAGCTTTCATTTTCTTTCAGGTTTTAGGAATTTAGTCAGATTCATCTTCCATGTCAGACCGATGCTGAACATGTCTCCTACGGTATAATCGTTATGCGTATATGCTGCATGCAGTCTTATGTTCTTGTTTTCCTTTAACGGGAAATATTCGAATCCGCCGCCGTAGAAGAGGGTGCTTCCGGTTTCATATCCGACTTTGGCGAAGAGGCGTCCCCATTCTCCGAAAAGATACGACGGGGCAAGGATTCCAGTAAAGCTCAGATCTTCCTTAAAGTCGTTGAACCTCGTCATCAGGTCTACATCTATTGTGAAATTCCCAAGATAGAAACGGTTACCTGCATTCAATGACTTGGTGAAGCTTTTTTCTTCATATTGCCATAGGTTGACGGTCCAGTAGGATTCATACCATTCCCAACCGCCTCTCCATCCGAGTGCGTATGAGAAAAGTTCCGGTTCGCCGAACGAAAACGGTGAATTTGCAATCTGGAGTATCAGTTCCTGATCTTCTGCAGGATACCACGCTCCGGATATGCCCCACTGCCAGCAGTCAAAGTCGTTGTAGAACGGGGAGTTCATTTCGTAATATGCATCCAGATCGTATGCATCATATTCGAAGCTACCCATCAGGAGCGCGTCTTTACCTGCTGTGACAGCAAAATTGTCTGTTTCGAATGTGAGTGTGAGCCAGTTTGTGGCATTGAAACCGGCAGCTTCTCCGTAATACGAAGATGCTATGCGGTGATTGAAGCTGTAAGAGAAATTTGGACTGATATATCCGTTGATGTCGATGTTGAGGTCGTCTCCGGTGAAGCGTCCCGAGCCATATTCAGAACCTATACGGTACCCGCCACGCATGTCCAGAGAAACCTCTGGAATGTAGTCGGTGTATGCATCCCCCCAGGATGACTTCTGCATTGGCGCCGTACTTTCAACTTCCTGCGCACTGGCTGCAGAGCCGATTGCCCATAGAGCAATCCCCAAAAAGACAAATAGTTTCTTCATCAACTAATCAACGGTAAAATCCATAAAAGAAGTAAATTAGGTCTAACTAAGGACAAAAATAATATTTTTTTTTGAAATTTATAGGGAACTTGAACAGGAAATAATGGTTATATTTGTGGAAATGAATAAACTGAAACAGATATGTTTGAAGCTGATGTATATGTAAACCGCCGCCGCTCTCTTCTTGAAAAGATGGCTGCGATGACAAAGGAAGGTTCTAGAGGATTGGCAGTATTTCTTGGAAACGTGGATGCTCCGGCCAATTATCGTGGCAATGACTATAAGTTCCGTCAGGACAGCAATTTCCTTTATTTCTGGGGAGTTGATGAGCCTTGGTTCGCTGCGATTGTAGACCTCGACAGTGCGGATGAGTGCCTTTATGGAAATGATGTCGACATCGACGACATCATCTGGATGGGTCCGCAGCCTACTGTGGCTTCAAAAGGAACTGCCATCGGTTGCTCCAAGACTCTTCCTCTGGCGGAGTTCGACAAGGCTGTAGCAGCGGCAGTTGCTGCAGGTCGTCCTGTCCACTTCCTTCCTCCTGCAAGATATTACAATCAGATGAAACTGTCTGAACTTACCGGCATTCCATCTGCGCAGGTGCGCAAGGTGGGCCCTGTTGCTGCAGGTGGTGCTTCTGAAGAACTTGTGAAGGCTGTCGTGGCTCTGCGTCTGATCAAGGAGCAGTGCGAGATCGAGGAACTTGACAAGGCTGCGGAAATCGGTTACTGGATGCATACTGAGGCCCGTCGCGGATGTAAGCCTGGCGTTCTTGAGCAGGAAATCGTCGGACGTATGGAGGCTGTTACATATTCAAAAGGCTGGGGACCGTCGTTCACGACAATCCTCTCTCAGAACGGTGAGACTCTTCACAATCACAGCCACCATCAGATAATTACTCCTGGACGTCTTCTTGTTGTCGATGCAGGAGCCGAGAGCAATACACACTATGCTTCCGACTTTACACGTACTTATCCATGCAGCGGAAAGTTCACTGCGAAGCAGCGTGAAATCTATGACATCGTACAGCAGGCAAATGACCTTGCATTCAGCCTGACAAAGCCTGGTACATCATATTGGGATGTGCATTGTGCGACAGTCCGTTATATGCTTGAGCAGCTGAAGTCTCTGGATTTTGTCCGCGGAGATGTGGATGAGATGGTAGCCTGCGGTATTTCCGGCCTTTTCATGCCTCACGGCTTAGGCCATAATATGGGTATGGATGTCCACGATATGGAAGACCTTGGGGAAAACTATGTAGGTTATGGTGATGAGCGTCAGCGTTCACCGCTCCTTGGAATGGGTAATCTCCGTATGGCTCGTGACCTTAAACCAGGCCATGTGATTTCTGACGAACCTGGCATTTATTTCATCCCGGCTCTCATCGAGCAGTGGAAGAGAGAGGGAACGGATAAAGGTTTCGTGAACTACGAGAAACTGGCAGACTATTACGACTTTGGAGGCATCCGTCTTGAAGATGATGTCCTCGTGACTGCCGACGGTGCACGCCGCCTCGGTTCAAAGAGACTGCCTATCACTTCTTCCGAAATCGAGGCTATAATGGCAGAGGAGTAATCAATATGGAAACATTGATAATAATATTGGCAATACTTGCAGGCATAGTCGGCATTGCCGGAAGTATTCTTCCCGGCCTTCCCGGAACGCCTGTCAGCTGGGTGGGTCTTCTGCTCCTATATCTTTGGGGACCGGAGGATGTGGCGCTCAAGACCCTGATTGTCTGGGGAGCAGTGGTTGCGCTGGTTTCAGTCATAGACTATTTTGTGCCGATGTACTTTACCAAGCTTACAGGCGGCAGCAAATACGCTGAGAGGGGAGCACTCGTCGGTCTTCTGGCCGGCATCATCCTGACTCCTGTCGGAATGATTCTGGGATCTTTCATTGGAGCCTTCCTATTTGAACTATATTATGCACGCAAGGGAGCCGCTCAGGCGCTGAAAGCGGCAATCGGTTCATTCCTCGGCTTCATCACCGGTACCGGACTCAAGACTATAGTTTCCGTCCTGATCCTCTGGAAGATATTCGTCTTTGCATTCTGATAACAAAAAAACTCTCACAATCGTGAGAGTTTTTTTGTTTCAATGCTTATGCCTGCGGAAGGAAGCCCTTCTCGATGAGCTCTTCAGCAATCTGTACTGCGTTGGTTGCTGCTCCCTTGCGGAGGTTGTCAGCAACACACCAGAAGTTGAGTCCTGACTTCACTGAAGGGTCCTTGCGGAAGCGGCCCACGAATACGTCGTTCTTACCCCAAGCGAAGAGCGGCATAGGATATACGTTGTTTGCAGGGTCATCCTGGAGGGTTACTCCTGGAGTCTCTTCCATGAGCTTGCGGACATCCTCAAGTGTGAACTCCTTCTCGAACTCGAGGTTGATTGACTCCGAGTGACCGCCCTGTACAGGAACGCGAACAGTAGTAGGAGATACTCCGATGCTGTCGTCAGCGAAGATCTTATGTGTCTCGTTGACCATCTTCATCTCCTCCTTTGTGTAGCCTGTCTCAAGGAATGAGTCGATGTGAGGGAGGATGTTCTGGTCGATAGGATGTGGGTACACTGCAGGGTACTCTCCCCATTTTCCGCCCTTTCTTTCCTCAGTCATCTGGTCCATTGCTTTATATCCGGTACCTGTAACTGACTGATAAGTAGACACTACTATTCTCTTGATCGTGTATGCCTTGTGGAGTGGCCACAATGGAAGGAGCATCTGGATTGTAGAACAGTTAGGGTTTGCGATGATATAGTCGGACTCCTCGATCACGTCTCCGTTGATTTCAGGGACAACGAGCTTCTTGGTAGGGTCCATTCTCCAGTGTGAAGAGTTGTCTACAACGCGACAGCCTGCTTCTGCAAACTTCGGTGCGAGTTCTGCAGATGTGCTTCCGCCAGCAGAGAACAATGCGAGGTCAGGGCGTGCAGCAATCGCATCTTCTGCGCTTACTACTGTCCACTCCTTACCCTGGAATGAGATCTTTCTTCCTACCGATTTTGCAGAAGCAACCGGAAGGAGTTCTGTTACAGGGAAGTTTCTTTCTGCGAGAACTTCCAGCATTCTTGTGCCAACCAATCCTGTGGCACCTACTACCGCAACTTTCATATTTTCTATCGTTATATCTTTATTCTTCGTCTGTTAACTATGAACTTTATCGAAGGTTGTACGTAAATATGAAAATATATTTACGTTACCCTATCCCTAAATCCCTTTCCTCGGGAAAGGAACTTACCATCGCTTCGCTCGGTCGGAATGACAGAACATATTATTATTTATTGAAAAATTATAATGCAGCTGTGAGATCTGCGATGAGGTCGTCTACGTTCTCGATACCTACGCTGAGGCGGAGCATGTTAGGATATACTCCTGCAGCAACCTGCTCTTCCGGGCTGAGCTGAGAGTGGGTTGTAGATGCAGGATGCACGATGAGTGACTTGGCGTCTCCTACGCTTCCCACATGAAGGATGAGCTCAAGGCGTGTTACAAGTGCCGCCGCAGCTTCGAATCCGCCCTTGACGCGGAATGTGAGCACACCACCGAATCCGTTCTTGAGGTACTTGCATGCAAGATCATGATAAGGATTGCTCTTGAGACCAGGGTAGTTGACGCTCTCCACAGCCGGATGCTTCTCGAGGAATTCTGCCACAGCAAGTGTGTTTGCACAGCATCTTTCAGCGCGAAGCGAAAGTGTCTCAAGTCCCTGGAGCATCAGGAATGAATTGAACGGTGATGCTGCAGGACCGATGTTGCGGAGTCCGTCGACACGTACACGTCCGGCAAATGCTGCAGGACCGAACACGTCTTTATATACAAGTCCATGATAGCTTTCAGATGGGGCGGCAAGAAGAGGATACTTCTCTGCTGTCCAGTCGAAGTTTCCACCGTCAACAACTACTCCGCCGAGGGTTGTACCATGACCGCAGATCCATTTTGTTGCTGAATGGATGGATACGTTACATCCCCATTCGAACGGACGGAAAAGATAACCGCCCATACCGAAGGTGTTGTCCACCATTACGCAGATACCCTTGCGGCGTGCCATCTCGACGATCGGCTCGTAGTCCGGAATGTTGAATGCCGGGTTACCGATGTTCTCAAGGAACAATGCCTTTGTGCGGCCGTCTACGAGAGCCTCGAGGTCCTCTACGCTGTCGCTCTTTGCGAAACGCACTTCGATGCCCATGTCACGAAGTGTGATGGCGAACATGGTGAATGTACCGCCATAGAGGAATGGCTGAGCCACGATGTTGTCTCCAGGACCACAGATGTTTGTGATAGAAAGGAAGACTGCTGACTGACCTGATGCAGTCGATACGGCAGCAACACCGCCTTCGAGTGCGGCCATGCGCTTCTCGAATACCTCATTGGTTGTATTGGTGATGCGGGTATAGATGTTTCCCGGGCGCTTGAGTTCGAAGAGCTCTGCACCATATTCCATGCTGTCGAAGGTATATGCTGTGCTCTGATAGATAGGCACCGCAGTTCCTTTTGATACCGGATCGATTTCCTGTCCTGCTCTTACCTGCAGGGTCTCGAATTTATAGTTCTTGTTTCCCATTTCATTACATGATTATGTCGTTCAACACTCCTGATGCAGTCTGATATGCACCAGCGCCGGCGCCCTGTACTACGAGCGGTGACGGATAGAAGTCTGTCTGGATGATGGCTGCGTTGTCTGTGCCGCAGAGACCATAGAGCGGATGCTCCGGTGATACGCTTTCCAGACCGATTTTTGCCTTATATCCGAGAGGGGCCGACTCGTCCTTTACGAGCGATGCGACGAATCTCTGACGGAGACCCTTTGACGCTGCTTCGTGGTAACGCTCTGCGAACATTGCCTCGTTTGCTGCGAGCTTCTCATAGAATGTCGCAACATCTCCTTCGAAGAACTCGTCTCCAAGAATTGTCGAGATTTCTACATCCTGCTCGTCGATGCCAACTCCTGCTTCACGTGAAAGGATTATGAGTTTTCTGAGTACGTCGCGTCCGCTGAGGTCGAGGCGTGGGTCAGGTTCTGTATATCCTGCGTCCTGTGCTCTCTTGACAACTTCTGCAAATGTGCCGCCTTCTCCGCCTGCATAGTTGCTGAAGATGTAGTTGAGCGTTCCTGAAAGCACCGCCTCGATGCGTACGATCTCGTCGCCACTGTGTACGCTGCGCGAGATTGATTCGAGGATAGGGAGCGCCGCTCCTACTGTGGTTTCATATCGCAATGTCGCACCGATTTCAATAGCTGCCTCCTTGAGGGCTGCATACTGCTTGTATGGAGAAGAGAATGTGATCTTGTTGCATGCCACGACAGAGTATCCCTTCTTGAAGAGGTGCATGTATTTGAATGCGATATCGGCAGATGCTGTACAGTCTACAAATACAGAATTTTCGAGCGAGAGGGTAGCGAGTTCAGTGAAGTATGCTTCGTCTGCAGAGCTTGTTCCGTTTTCAAGCTGTGACTTGATGTCTTCGAGAACGAGGCCGTTCTTGTCGATGATGAACTTACGGCTGTTTGAAAGTCCGCACACGTGGAGCCTTCTACCTGTGCGGGCAGCAATCTTCTCGCGATTCTTTGCAATGATGTCTACAAGAGCCTTTCCGACCACTCCATAACCTGCGATGAAGAGGTTGATGTCCTTTCCGCTCCTCTTGTCGAAGAATTCGTTATGGATTGTCCTGATTGCTCCTTCTGTGTCTTTTGAAGAAATGATGACTGAGACGTTTCTCTCTGAAGAACCCTGTGCTGTAGCACGTACAGGAATGCTGTTTCTTCCGAGTGCAGCAAGCATTCTTCCGGTAACGCCTGTCTGGTTGAGTACGTCGTCACCTACGATGCAGACGATTGAAAATCCCTTCTCTACCTTCAGAGGATTGAGCTTGCCGAGTGAAATCTCATAAGCGAAGCATCTGTCTGCTGCCTCGCGTGCCTTTTCAGCATCCTTCTCAGAAACGGCGATGCACATTGTGTGTACTGATGATGCCTGAGTGATGAGGATGATGTTGATGTCATTCTGGCTCAAGGTCTCGAAAAGACGGCTTGAGAAGCCTGGGATACCGACCATACCGCTTCCTTCGAGAGAAAGAAGAGCGATGTTGTCTGAGTTTGATATGCCGATGAGCTTGTCCTTGCTTCTTGGTGGGTTCTTCTCGATGAGGGTTCCCTCTGCCTCCGGCTCGAAAGTGTTCTTGATGTAGATAGGAATACCTTCTGCCACAACAGGCTGGATTGTAGGAGGATAGATTACCTTTGCTCCGAAGTGTGAAAGCTCAAGGGCTGCCTTGTATGAGATGTTGCTGATTGTACGTGCGGTAGGAACAACCTTAGGGTTTGAGGTCATCATACCCGGAACGTCTGTCCAGATTTCGAGAATACGAGCCTTGCATCCTACTGCGTAGAGAGCTGCTGTGTAGTCAGAACCACCGCGGCCGAGAGTCGTAGTGCGTCCCTGCTTGTCGGAAGCAATGAATCCCGGGAGCACGAAGAGCTGTGTTACAGAATCGTTCTCGACTGTCTCATTGATGCGGAAGTATGTCTTCTGGATATCCACAACATTCTTTCCGTTCTTGTTGACTGTACGGATGATGTTTCTTGAATCAACCCATTTTGTGGCGATGCCGATTGATGCAAGTTTGGTAGCAAGAATCTTTGTAGACCAGAGTTCACCGAATCCCTGGATGGCGTCAAGGCTGGCAGGGGAGAGCTCACCGAGGAGGAATACTCCCTGAGCGATGCTTCTGAGCGAGTCGAAAAGCGAGTCGCATACCTTGATCGAGTCTGCGTGCTTCTCTCTAGGAAGCAGTTCGTCGATGATGTCGTGGTGCTTCTTCTGAAGTTCGCAGATCAGATCCTTGTAAGTCTCATCTCGCTCCGCAGCGAGGTTGCCGATCTTTATGAGGGTGTCGGTGCATCCGCTGATGGCAGATGATACGACTATGGTTCTGTCGCGGTCCACCGCCTTTGTGACGATGTCCACTACCTTTGACATATTTACAGCGTTGGCAACTGATGTGCCTCCGAATTTCAATACCTGCATATGGTTTTTCTGTTTTGTTTCTTAGTGTTATGGTTCCCGATCATGTCGGGAATGACTGTCATTGCCGGTCCGTTGTCATTGCCGGTCCGTTGTCATTGCCGGTGTTCTGTCATTACCGGCTTGACCGGCAATCTCCTACGGCAGCAGCGGCTCGATGATCGCCGTCAGCTGGTCGTTTTCAAGCAGGAAGCCGTCATGACCGAACTTCGATGTGATTTCATGATATTTTGCTCCCGGTATGCATGAGGCGATAAGTTTCTGCTCTTCTACAGGGAACAGGCCGTCGCTGTCGATGCCGATGACGGTACAGTCTGACTTGATGGTACCCAGCGCTGCTTCCACTCCGCCTCTTCCTCTTCCGACATTGTTGCTGTCAACAGAACCGCAGAGGTAGTAGTATGAATAGGCGTCGAATCTGTCAGAAAGCTTCTTTCCCTGGTATCTCTGGTAAGAACCGGCTCTTTCTGCAAAAAGACAGTCTTCATCCTTTTCCCACTGTGTCGCATTATATCCTGCATAACTTCGGTATGAGATAAGTGCTATGCTTCGTGCACATCTGAGTCCGGCCTCGCCTCCGTGGAGGTCTTCGAATGCTCGGAATGTAGGGTCAGCCTCCAGGGCCATTCTCATGGATTCGTTGAATGCTGAAAGCCAAGGAGTGACGCGGGCGCCGCATGCGATATATACAGCCTTTTCAATCACTTCCGGTCTCATGATAGACCACTCTACCGACTGGAAGCCACCGATCGAGCCTCCGACCATAAGATCGATCTTTTCGATTCCGAGATGCTCTCGTACGAGATCATTGGCTTTTACAATGTCACGTACTGTGATTTGTGGAAACTCGAGGAAATATGGTCTGCCTGTCTTGGGGTCAATGCTTGACGGGCCAGAAGATCCGTATGGGGAGCCGAGCATGTTCACGCATGCTACAAAGTATTTCTCTGTGTCGAAGAGTCTGCCTGGACCGACAAGTTCAGGCCACCAGTCCTCCGCGTCTGAATTTGCTGTCAAGGCGTGGCAGATCCAGATCACTTTGCGCTCATCTCCCTTCTGCCATCCGCGCTCAGAAGTGTGGTATGCAACCTTGAGGTCGCTCACGCTTCCGCCTGCTTCAAATTCAAAAATTCCTTTATGTATATATTCGTGTTTTATCATATGAATCAAGTCCTTAAAAGGCTTGCAAAGGTACGCAAATTATATAAAATATGTGTCTTTTCTGTTTATTTCGGTAAAATATTCTATTTTTGCGGAAATAACAGTTTTAAACAGAAAAATATTCTATGAATGAGCATCTTGATAAGACGGATATTCTGATTCTGCGCGAATTGCAGAAGGATGCGAAACTTACTACGAAAGAACTCGCGGCCAAGGTGAATCTTTCGCCTTCTCCGGTCTTCGAAAGACAGAAGCGTCTGGAGAGAGAGGGATATATAAAGAGGTATATTGCCGTCGTCGATCCTATCAAGGCCGGTAACGGTATCATGGTGCTCTGCAACGTACGCCTTAAGCATCATAATAAGGAATACAGCCGTCAGTTCACTTCTGTAATTGCTGATATAGACGAGGTGGTTGAGTGTTTCAATACCTCGGGCGATTATGACTATCAGCTGAAGATATATGCACGCAGCATGCAGGACTATCAGGACTTTGTTCTAGGAACCCTCGGAGATCTGGACTGTATAGGCTCCCTCCACAGCATCTTCGTCATCGGTGAAGTTAAGAATACCCTCGCGGTTCCGCTGTAGGTTTACATGGTGGGCATTTTTGGTTACCACCGTGAGATGTGATGTGCCTTCTAGCCCCTTGCAGTGGGGTTAGGGATTCATGGTGGGCAGTAAAAACACCCACCATAAGAATTATGAGGCGAGGATTTTCTGAATCAGTTTTCTAGGAAGTCCCAAGATTCTGGACAGTTGAGGGATGGATGTCTTGTTACTGAAGAAAACGTGCTTAAGAATGGAGCATTTCTCTGAGGATGTAAGATCGGAAATATTCTTGCCTTTGAATCTGTTTTTAACATACTTAGCAACTATTTCGTGCATGTCAAGATCGCTCACATTCAGCAGCGGCTGACAGGTAAGTTCATATTCCATTCTAGCATCATTGCAGCATCCCAAATAATAAAGAAACGACTTTCCGGAATTTCGATATGCGCGTTCAGCTATGTCGTACCTGACAAAGGAATGCAGTGTTATCAGACCGTCTTCATTGATTCTTAAAGGGCAATCTTTCAGATTCATCCCGGTTTTCAGTATAGTTCTCTTTTGGATGAATGGAAGAGAACTGACCGGTACCGTTTTCTCCGATCTGTCTTTTGAGAAATAGCAGGCATAACTGGACCATCTGTAGTCTTCTGGTTTAGCGCATATTTTTGCACATACTGCGTTTCTCAAGATGTAAGCAATGCAGTTTTTCAAATACTGGATGTCATCTATCAGTGATATGCAGTCATCAGTTCTATGCAGAATTTTAGTCAGTCCATACTTTTTCCTCAAATGCATTGACAGCATTTTTTTGAAAATCTTTATCGTCTGATCGGCATGAGCGGAGTCTCTGCATATAAGAATCTCATGGATATGATTGGACATGATTGCAAATGCTACTGTCTGTGCTCCTGTTTTCCATGCGCTTAATGCCAGATAGTTCCATGCCACCATGAAGTCCTCTTCGTCCCTCAGTAACGTAGTTTGCTCCATTCCATCAGTACAGACGTGATAAGTCTCCCCGTTGTAATTTAACTCTTTCATAATCAAGCAATGTTTATATGCGGCCCAAAATACAGCCTTACCGCATATATATCACTATATCATAAAAAAGATAGTGCAGGTTTTTCTTTTTCTTTGCAGAAGAAGCATAATGAAATTGCCTCTCATGGTGGGAATTTTTCGTTACCACCGTGAGAGGCAATATGCTTTATACCCCACTACAGAGGGGTTGAGGACTCATGGTGGGCAGTAAAAACACCCTCCGTGAGAAGAATATTACTGATCCATTCTCCACCAGTCGAGCTGGAAGAGGTTCTTGCTTTGGTGTCTGCTTGCCTTGAATACGAGGCAGAGGTCATGAACACCCTTTGCACCGCGGATCTTTGTAGTGAACTCAGTGAGCTCATTCTTTGTACATCCGATATGAACCTCACCTACGAGCTTACCGTCGAAGTCGTCAAGTCTGATCTCGATTGTACCGCCGTAAAGAAGTGCTGAAGCGCATACTGTGAATGACTTCGCTCCCTTTCCAAAGTCTACTCCTCTGAGTTTGATATACTCTCCGTCGTCAACGTTTGTCACGAGCTGGTCCCAACGGTCCTTACCCCACTGGTTCTTAGGAATGGTCTTGAGTCCGTATCCCCATGCCATAGTCTCGGCCTGAACCTTCTTGTATGGGTTGAACCACTCTACCTGCTCGTACTTTGTATCAACGAAATAAGGGATTTCCTGGATTGTACCGTCCTCGTTGTAATGCATCTCTGCAAGAGCAACTGAGCGTCGCTCAGCATGACGGCTCTCCTCAAGGCGGAAGATGTCATAGTTCTGACCGAAGCACCAGCTCTTACCCTTGTAGTCAACGATTCCCGGATGGTTTCCGCGGTCACGATGAGTGTGGTCCATGATATGTCCCTTGTACTCCCATGGCCCTGTCGGGCTGTCGCTCATCGCGTATCCGATACCCTCAGGGCAGCAGGTTGAAGCAAATGCGAGATAATATTTGCCGTTTCTCTTGTAGAACCAAGGACCTTCCTGATAGTCTTCGATGTGTGGAAGCTCGACGATATCTCCAGAATAAGATATCATGTCTTCGTTGAGCTTTACATAATAAAGCTTAGGATTTCCCCAGTACATATATGCCTGGCCGTCATCGTCGATCCATACTGTAGGGTCGATGTCATACCAGTGCTCCTTCTGCCATACGAGGGTTGTTCCAAGCGGATCAACGAATGGTCCATAAGGAGAGTCCGCAACGAGAACGCTGATGCCGTTTCCATGGATAGGGCAGTACATGTAGTATTTTCCATTGCGCTCGACCACCTGCTGTGCCCATGCGCCGTTGTCATTTCTATACCATTTGAAGTCCCTGAGGCTTGCTACGGCACCTCTGTCCTGCCAGTTTACCATGTCTGTGGTGGTGTAAAGGAGCCAGTCCTTCATGATGAAGTTCTCGCCGTGGTCGTCGTCGTGACTGGTATAAAGATAAAGAGTGTCGCCGATGACGATAGGTGAAGGGTCTGCAGTGTACTTTGTCTGAATGATAGGCATGTTCAGTTCTTCATGAGATTTGTGAACTGAGTTGTCTGTCGAACAGTTGCAGGCGATAACTGCAAGCGATGCAAGAGTCATCAGGATAATTCTAGCTTTCATAATGTTATAGTTTCTGGTTTTTCAAAACTTATTTGCTCAGGAGCTTCTTTACAAGAGCGGAAATCATTCGACCCTCAGCGAGTCCGGCAAGACGCTTTGTAGCAACGCCCATTACCTTTCCCATGTCAGACGGTTGTGTGGCTCCGACTTCAGCGATGATCTCAGCAAGCTTTGCCTCAACTTCGGCCTCGCTGAGCTGCTTAGGAAGATAAACTTCCATGCATGCTGCTTCTGCAAGCTCGTTTTCTGCAAGTTCAGGACGTCCTGCATCATTGTACTGCTGGGCACTTTCCTTTCTCTGCTTCACAAGTTTCTGAATGATCTTCACGATTGCAGCGTCATCCACTTCTCCTGTTGCTCCTTCTGCTGTCTTGGCAAGCATGATGGCTGCCTTGATAGCTCTGAGTGATGCGAGACGCACGGTCTCCTTTGCCTTCATGGCTGCTACCATGTCGGCCTGTATCTGTTTCTCCATAATGTTTGATGTTGAGGTCCCCGGGCGGGCCGGGGAGATGATTAACGGTATTTTTCAAATCCCGGCATCGCTATGCCTGAGATGAATTCCTTGAATTTCTTGTCGTCCTTAGGGCAGATGACCAGAACGTCGTCTGTGTCAATCACCATAAAGTCTTCCAATCCCTTGATAGCCACCATCTTCTTCTTTCTGTCAGGGGTGATGACCAGGATGTCGTTACAGTTTTCAATAAGGTGCTTTTCGGTACCGATCACATTGCCGTTCAAGTCCTTGTCAGGGATGAAGTTGTACAGTGACTCCCAGCTTCCGATATCCTGCCAGTCAAACTTTGCAGGATACATCCATGCCATGTCAGTCTTTTCCATCACGCCATAGTTGATAGAGATGTTAGGGCAGTCTGTGAATGTTCTGAGTATGAATTCATCCTCGATATCTGTTCCTAGGACCTGTTCCCATCCTTTGAAGAGGCCTGTGACTTCCGGGAGATGCTTCTCCATTTCTGATCTGAAGGTCTGTGCCTTCCATACCAGGATACCGGAGTTCCAGAAGAATTCGCCTGTATTGATGAAGACCTTTGCGAGTTCTTTGTCCGGCTTTTCCGTGAATGTCTTCACTTCCATAGGGGAGTCGCTCTTATATGCATTCTGACCTCCGCACGCCTGTATGTATCCGTAGTTTGAATCCGGTCTGGTCGGTAAGAGTCCGAGAGTCATCAGCACGTCTTTTTCAGCGACGAAATCGAAAGTATATTCGATTGTCTTGCAGAACAGATCGTCGTTCTGGATGAAGTGGTCCGAAGGTGTGACTACAACATGAGCTTCGGGATCTCTGAGGAGCAGAGTGTATGTCGCGTATGCAACAGACGGTGCTGTGTTTCTTGAATAAGGTTCAAGAAGCAGATTCTTTCTGTCAATTTCCGGAATCTGTTCCATTACCAGTTCCCTGTATCTGTAGGATGTCACTATGAGGATGTTCTCCTGCGGTACGACTTTGGAAAATCTCTCATAAGTCTGTCGGATGAATGTCTTTCCGGAATCAGCCACATCAAGGAACTGTTTTGGCTTGGCAACCTTGCTTAAAGGCCAGAACCTTGTGCCGGGACCTCCGGCCAATATGACGCAATAGCAGTGTTCTTTATTCATCGATATGTAAGTTTAAGTGTTATTATCTGTATAGTGGTATATATGCTTGAGGAAACCACTCTATCCTTGCGGAATCTCCGTCAAATGTTACTGCTGCAACATCGAACAGACATTCGTGATTTCCATAAGGCAGTCCTTTATTCGTCTTGAGGAAGCGGATTGCTGCCTTTACTATCCTGGCCTGCTTGATGCTTCCTACGTTGTCCTGAGGCGGTGCCTGTATGCTCAGTCTGCGGGTCTTTACTTCCACAAAATGTATTCCTTCTTCATTGAAGGAGATTATGTCGACTTCCAGGTGACCGCTTCTGAAATTTCTTTCAAGTATCGTGTGGCCCCTGTCCTGCAGGAATCCGCACACGATGTCTTCACCTTTCCTTCCTAGTGACTGTCTGTAATTTTCTCCACCTTCCATACTCCCTCTACCTTCTTCACTGTGGCTGTCTTCCTCTTTGTCATCTCCTCACCGGAACTTATGGTGTATGATACGGTTCTTGTATCTCCGTCCTTGATGGCCTTGTCGAAAATGAACTCGGCCTCTGATAATGTGGCCGCAGCTATGGCTGTGGCGCTGCTGTCCTTCTTTGCCTGCATTTTCCATGCCTCGGCATATCTGTCGATATAAGCCTGCATTGAGGCTGTGTCACAAAGTGCGGCAGCGTCCTTAAACTCGCCTCCTGCAACGGCCCTGCAGAATGCCTCCACGGTCTCCTCGGGTCCCAGCACCTCTACGGCCTTCTTCTCACTTCTCTCTCCGCAACCGACTGCCATCAGAATCATGACGGCAGCTGCTCCTAAAACCTTCTTTCTCATTCTTTCGAGTTTAATCGTTATTCAAAATTGACAATGGTCACACCGGTTCCGCCGAACTGAATGTGTTCGTCTCTTACGGAAGCGACTCCAGGCATTGTCCTTACATACTTCTGGATCTCATCTCTCAGGACTCCTGTGCCCTTTCCGTGGATGATCCTCACGCTTGATATGTTCAGCATGATGGCGTCATCGACATATCTGGTAACCTTTTCAATCGCATCGTTAAGCCTTTCGCCGCGCACGTCCAGTTCAGTGCTGAAGTTAAGTTTTCTTTCGTTGATAGAAGAATCCACCTTGACTGATGAGACAGGGCGTACCGTTTCCTTGATGGCGCTCTTGAACTCGTTCGAGGTGATTCTTTCCACCTTGTCCAGCGGCATCTTGCTGCTGATGTTGCCGATTATGACCACAACCGCCTTGGCGGATACCTTCGTGATTTCTCCGACCATGCCGTTCTCCTTCACGCGGACCTTCTCTCCGACCTTGAGCGGAGCGCTTCGGAATGCCTCCAGCCTCTCCTTCTCTGCCTGAATCTCTCTGGCTTCCTTCTGTGCGTTTTCGTCAGCCTTCTGAGCCTTTCTCTGCTTCTGTCTTTCCTTTCTGGCGTCGAGCTGCTTGATCTTCTTCTCTATATAGTCATCCTTGGTCTTCTGTTCCTGCTCCTTGCGTGCTGCAAAGAGTGACATGAAGTCCTGGAGTTCCTTTCTTGCCTCCTGAGTCTCCTCCTTTGCGGCCTGAGATTCCTTGATGGTCTTGATGGTGTTCTCCACCTGTTTGTTGGCGCCGCGGATGATCTCCTCAGCCTCCTTCTTCGCGTCGTCAAGTATCTCCTTCTTGAGCTGCTTGATCTGCTGGAGTTCCTTCTGGTACTTGTCCGTTATGTTCTCCAGAGTCTTGTCTGTATGACGTATTCTTTCCAACTTCTCGTCAAGGGCCTTTCTGTTGCGGGCAATCTTTCGGAGGTTTCTCTCTATGCCGACAAATTCCTCTCCGGCCCTGTTCTCAGCATCCTTGATTATGGCTTCCGGAAGTCCCATCTTTCGGGCAAGCTCGAATGCGAACGAGTTTCCCGGAAGTCCCATCTCAAGCTTGAACATAGGGGCAATGTTCTTCACGTCGAACATCATTGCTCCGTTCACTACACCCGTCTCTCCTGAAGCATACAGCTTCAGGTTTGTATAATGGGTTGTGATCACGCCATATGCCCCCCTGTTGTCAAGTTCGCTCAATATGGCTTCGGCAATGGCTCCACCTGCTGCCGGTTCGGTTCCGGAACCGAACTCATCGATCAGTATGAGCGTCTTGCTGTCGGCCTTTGCCAGCATTTCCTTCATGTTCACAAGGAATGAACTGTATGTACTCAGGTCGTTGTCGATGGACTGGTCGTCTCCGATGTCGACCATGATGCGGTCGAAGACCATGAGTTCGGATGTTTCTGATGTCGGGATGAGCATACCCCACTGGAACATATACTGAAGCAGACCGACCGTCTTGAGGCAGACCGACTTTCCGCCGGCGTTCGGTCCTGATATGAGGAGGATGTGCTTCTGTGGAGTAAGGGTTGCGGTCAGAGGCACGATTTCCTTTTTCTCTTTCTTCAGAGCGCGCTCAAGGAGCGGATGACGGGCCTTTCTCAGGTTCATCTCTCCGTTTTCCGATATTACCGGCATTCCGGCAATAAAGTCAAGGGCGATCTGTGCCTTTGCCATTATGAAGTCGATCTCTCCAAGATATCTTGCTCCGTCGAGAAGGTCCGGGATGTATGGGCGGAGGAACTCTGTGAATTCGAACAGGATTCTGACTATTTCCCTCTGTTCGGAGAATCGGAGTTCCTTGATTTGATTGTCCAGTTCGACAACCTCTGCCGGCTCTATAAATGCCGTCTTTCCTGTTGCGGACTCGTCATAAATGAATCCGGCAATCTTCTTCTTGTTGGCTGCGCTGACCGGAATGAGCATCTTGCCGTCACGAACAGACACTCCTGCATCGCTGTCGACGATGCCTTCCTCCTGCGCCTTCTTCAGGATTGCGCTTATTCGCCTTGATATGGCGCCTTCCTTTTCCTTCAGAGACTTTCTTATCTGGTACAATGCATCAGATGCTGTGTCCTTTATGTCTCCGTACCTGTCGATGATTGACTCGATTCTTCTCTGTACTTCAGGAAAACCAAGTATCGGGGCACTCATCCTTTTCAGATTAGGATATACTCCATCCTTGATGCCGTCAAAAAAGGCGGTCACCCTGCGGAGTGTGTCAAGCATTGTCCTGAGCTTTCTCAGGGAAACGAGGTCTATTGCGGATGAACTTCTTTCCAACGGCTTGAGAAAATCTATGCAGTCAATGAAGCCGCCGGATGGGAAACTGTCCTCAAACATCATTATCAGACGCATTTCGTCTGTAAGGAGCAGTCTTTTACGGATGTGGGAAGGGTTGGTGGAGAATACTTCTGTCGCTGTCCTCTCCGCCGCATATGATGTGGAGCATCTGTCGGAGATTATCTGTCTTATCCTGTCAAATCCGATTTTCTGCTCAAGTCTGGTGTCTATATGTTTCTTTCTGTTTTCCAACTCTATGTCTTTCTATTCTTCCTCCGGCGCTGCGCCCAGAAGGAGTTTAAGTTCATTGATGTTCTGGATATGGGTAACCTTACCCTCCTTTACAAATGATATCTTTCCTGTCTCTTCGGAAACGACGATGACCTTCGCGTCGCTGACTTCCGCTATGCCGATGGCCGCCTTGTGTCTCATTCCGTAGTTTGCCGGAATGTCCGTGCGTTCTGTGATAGGAAGTGTGCATCTTGCGGCCACGATCCTGTCTCCGGAAATCACCATCGCTCCGTCATGAAGAGGGGAGTTCTTGAAGAAGAGGTTCATGATCAGACGTCTGTGGATGGCTGCGTCGATCTTATCTCCTGTGTTGATGATGTCGTCGAGAGGTGTGCCTTGTGCGATGACGATGAGTGCTCCTGTCTTGTCTTCGGACATTCTCCTGCATGCCTCGGTGATGTCGTTTACTGCTTCACTTGTCGCAATGCTGTTTGTCCTTTTGCCTATAAGGCGGTTGATGAGGGCCCTTCCTCTTGCACTGTTCATGTATCTGTTGCCGAGGCTGATCAGGAATTTTCTGATTTCAGGCTGGAATATCACGATGAGTGCAAGGACTCCGACGTCGAGTACCGTTTCCATGAGGGCGTTCATAAGTCTCATGTTGAAGGCGGATACAAGGACTCGAATGATGTAGAGCGATACTATCGCAACAAAGATGCTTATCGCTGACGAACCTCTGAGCCACTTGAAGGCAAAGAAGATGATCAGTCCCAGGAGCAGTATGTCCAGAATGTCTGCTGTCGACATCTCAAGAAATCCGAATAAAGCGAGTAACATGATACCTTATTATATATATCCGCGCAAAGGTAGTGAATTTCTCCGTTATTCTGAACTTTGAAAAGATGCTTTCTGCAGTAAAATAAAAAGTTATTAACATTTTTTATCATAAAGTGTTGAAAATGAAAATATTATTCGTATATTTGCAGCCCGCAAAAATGTGTGGCGGGACGTAAATTATTTATAATCAATTAATTAAACAAACCAATGCCTGGATTAATTGGAAAGAAAATCGGAATGACTTCCGTTTTCGGTGCTGATGGAAAGAACATTCCATGCACCGTTATTGAGGCTGGTCCATGTGTAGTTACGCAGATTCGTACAGTAGAGAAAGATGGTTATGCCGCTGTACAGCTTGCCTATGACGAAATTTCAGAAAAGCATGCCAGCAAGGCTCTT
>JAFZFH010000121.1 GCA_017555965.1 Bacteroidales bacterium | reverse complement strand
GGCTGCTTAGGATCGTTAACGATCTCAGCGAGTCTGTCAAGGTCACGGAAAAGGAGGTGTGCTCTCTTATATGTTGCGAAACGACGTGCGAAACCGATTGTAAGTACGTCATCACGGAGAGTCTCCTTGATTGTCACTACCTGCTTAGGTGAGTAGTGGCTTGCTGCTGCAGGGTCAGAGAGTCTTCTCTTGACCTCGTCGATGAGCTTCTTGCGGAGGCTTGTACGGATGTTCCATACTTCCTCATCTGATACCTTATAGATGCCGTCGAAGCAAGACTTGTCATAGTGGTGAGTCTTGAACTCCTCGCCGAATACCTTAGCGTGTACTTCCTTCCACTCTGGTGCTGTCCATGTAGGATAGTGAACACCGTTTGTAACGTAGCTTACGTGAAGCTCCTCTGGAAGGTAGCCTGGCCACATGTGTCCGAGGATGTCCTTGCTGACCTCACCGTGGAGCCATGACACTCCGTTCACCTCCTGTGAGATGTTTGCTGCGAGGATTGACATTGAGAACTTCTCGTTCACGTTTGCGCCGTCGTTCTTTCCGAGACCCATCATAGTCTCCCAGCTGATCTTAAGACGCTGTGGGTAGTGGCCGATGTACTTGCGGAGCATGCCCTCGTCGAAAGCGTCGTGTCCTGCAGGTACTGGTGTGTGTGTTGTGAAGAGTGATGATGCTCTTACTACTTCCATTGCCTCCTGGAACTCGAGGTTCTGCTCTGAGATGAGCTCGCGAAGACGCTCCAGACCGATGAATGCTGCGTGGCCCTCGTTGCAGTGGTAAACCTGCGGATCGAAGCCGAGCTTGCGGAGGGCACGGATACCGCCGACACCGAGGAGGAGCTCCTGCTTGAGACGGTTCTCCCAATCACCACCGTAGAGGTTGTAAGTGATTGATCTGTCCTCTGGAAGGTTCTCAGGGATGTCTGTGTCGAGGAGGTAGAGTTCTGTACGACCTACGTCAACTCTCCAGAGACGTGCGTTGAGTGTACGGCCAGGGAATGCTACGCTGATGCTTACCCAGTTGCCGTTCTCGTCACGTACAGGTGTTGCTGGGATCTTGTTGAAGTCCTGTGCAACGTCCTCTGCAACCTGCTCACCGTGTGCAGTAAGCTTCTGGTTGAAGTATCCGAAACGGTAGAGAAGACCTACAGCTACGAGGTTTGTGTTCATGTCTGATGTCTCCTTGATGTAGTCACCGGCAAGGATACCGAGACCGCCTGAGTACACCTTGAGTGATGTATCAAGACCATACTCCATACAGAAGTATGCTACTGAAGGAGATGTGCGCTCTGCCTTGAGTGCCATGTATGCGTTGAACTCTTCCATCACTGTCTTGAGGTCAGCAAGGAACTTAGTGTCCTTCTCGAGCTTCTGATATCTCTTGAGGCTTACCTTGTCGAGCATTGCGATAGGGTTCTGTCCTGATACCTCCCATGCCTCAGGATCAATTGATGCAAAGAGGTTCTTTGCAGACTCGTTCCAGCACCACCAAAGGTTCTTGGAAAGTATTTCGAGGTCTTTAAGACTTTCTGGAAGGTGGCGTGTTACGATCACGCTGTTCCAGGTTGGCTGATTTACTTCAAATTTTCTGTATTCCATAGATTTATTATTCATGGCTGACGGGAACTCTCCCACAACCGCTATTAGTTTCTCTAATGATTTTGAGTAGGCTTCCTTATAATATATGATGTTGTTCTCCCAAAGGGCGATCTCAGAGACCTCCTTTGCGTTCTGCATATATTTCTTTCTGGTTGCCTTGTGGAGTCCGGCCATTTCAACCATTCTCTCTACGACGCCGTCCACCACTTCGTGGTAGTTCGAGTCTGTACGGTCGAGCACTGTGATACCAGGATGCGCCTTTCCGTAGTGGGTGCGGACCCAAAGTCCGAAACCTGCGAGAGTCGTTGTGAGGGTCGGGATCCTGAAAGCGAGGCTCTCAAGCGGAGTGTAACCCCACGGCTCATAATATGACGGGAAGACGTTAAGGTCGAGACCTGCGAGGAGGTCGTAGTAGCTCATGTTGAACACGCCGTCGTTTCCATTGAGGTATGAAGGGATGAAATATACCTTCACCTTGTCTGAAATCGCGTTGCTGAGTCCGAGCTCGTCAAGACGTCTTGTCACATTGTCATACTCAGGGTTCATAAGGACGTGTGATGTTCTGGTCACGTAGGTCGAGTCTGCTCCGGCGAGCTTCGCCACGAGCTGCTTGTCCGGTCCGTTGTGGCCTGAAGGAATCATGATGAAGGCGTGTACCTCCTTACCCTTGAACTCTGTGTGATTGAGTTTGTTCAGTGCATCGATAAATACGTCGATACCCTTGTTCTTCCACTCATAACGTCCGCCGATTCCTACGAGAAGCGCATTGTCTGCTACCTGCTCACCGCTCATGGCTGATGCCACTTCGATAAGCTTTGCTCTCGACCTGTCGCGGAGCTGGTTGTATTCCTCATCTGTTGCAGGGGTGAAGCTTGGCTCGAAGCCGTTTGGCGTCACCACGTCCACTTCTCTTCCGAGGAACTGACGGCACTCCTGTGCTGTGATGTCACTCACTGTTGTGAAGATGTCGCTGTTCTGTGCGGCGATCTTCTCGAGAGAGTGTCTTGCAACGACGTTGAATCTGCGCGCCATCTCATCGGAGTTGTAGCCGTTGAGACCGTCATAAAGCGGGAGATAGTTACCTGCTATGCATCTTCCTATCACAGTTGCGTGTGTAGTGAAGACTGTAGCGACCGGTACCTTTACCGACTTCAGGTAGAGAAGTCCTGATCCGGTCATCCATTCGTGGAACTGTGCCACGACCTTCTGTGAAGAATCCAGATTGTATCTGTAGAAGCTCTCGATCACTAGTCCGGCTGCGTAGCCGAAGAGTGCCGCCTCCTTGTAATCCCAGTTGCCTGTGAGGGAATCCACGCCGAATTCCTTCCAGAAACGGGTCAGGATCTCGTCCTGACGGGTGAGGAACTGCTTGAAGTCCACGAGGATGGCTGTCGGCTTGCCCGGTACATTCCATCTTCCGATACGGACTCTTAGTCCCTCTTCAGCAGCCTTGAATCTCCAAGATCTGTAAAGTGCAGGATCCTCGATAAAATCAGGGTTGCTGTCAGTGTCCATCCACACATCGGGGCCCACCATGATGTGGTGCCTCTTGTACTCACTCTTGAGATATAGGGATTTGGTAGCGACAACTGTATAGATGCCACCTACCTTATTGCACACTTCCCAACTTACTTCAAACAGATAATCCGGTTTGATAAGTTCTGTTTTCATCTGCTGTTGATAAATTTACTTAGTTACCCCGGCCAGAGTCCTTATTATAAAGGAATCCGCCCGGGGAAATATCATTTTAGTCTTTGAAATTCCTAGTCCAGACTTGTTATCCGGCTCAGAATGACAAATTCACTATTTCTTAGTAGTCTTCTTCGCCGCCGGCTTCTTAGCCTTTGGTTCAGCCTTTGCCTTAGGCTCTGCCTTTGCCTTTACGGTCTTCTTTGCAGGAGCTTTCTTTGGCTTTGCGGGTGCAAAGTTAACATCTGAAACGGAAATTGCATCATCAACTCGCAAAATAAAATCACTTAAAACGTTCATATAGTTGATAAACGCCTCATATGGAGTATCATACGGGTTGAAATATTTATGCACAGCTCCGTCTGAGAAGAACTTTGTACACATATAATAGAAGTGGTCGCTCTCCTGGAGG
>JAFZFH010000120.1 GCA_017555965.1 Bacteroidales bacterium | reverse complement strand
GCATACATCTCAGTTTTCTTGCCAAGTTTCTGGGTTGCAGAGAGGTTTATCTTATGACGGTTGTCGAACATGTCATAGTACCATTCATCGTGCATCTCATGGAAATATCTCTCAGACCAGGACAGCGTGTATCCAAGAGACACCCATGTCTTTTCGCTTGACCACTCCAAATGCGTCTCCATGCCATATGATCGTCCTAGGCCGTTTGTGTAATCCTCCTCCCATTTATCAAGGGGTGGATACAATGAACTTATGCCCATATATTCACGGATATTGTCCATTGTCTTGTAGTAGCCTTCAATATCCAGCTTGATATTGTGCGGAAGATTGAAGTAGGAGCCTAATGAATACTGACGAGAATGCATCGGAGCGACTGTCGATGTCGACGGCATCCAGAAGCCGGTCGGAACCTCCAAAGGAGAGGAAGCGTTAACTCTATGGCTGAACTGATTCATGTCGCTGTATGACATCTTGATGGAAGCTATCTCGCCGATACGGAATCTAAGAGCTGCCCTTGGCTCAAGACGGTTATATGCCTTGCCATCTGTCAGGAACATCACATAGCGCAGGCCGACATTTGCAGTCATCCAATCTGTCAGGCTGATCTCATCTTCAATATAAAGCGAAGGCTCAAGACCGTGATAAGTAAAGCCTTCGATCTTTTTGGTATCAATAGGCGCTGTATCGGAGTTTCTATATATTCTTTCTGATATCCTTTGCGGAGAGAATACGTGCCATATGGCCTCTGCTCCAAATCTTACATGCTGGTTATCTGTCGGATGCCAGAGAAAGTCTGCCTTTATACCTGAGTCGTAAACATTAGAACGGTTGATATCGTCGTCAGTTTCTTCATATGAAACAGACTCATCCGTTCTTTTCCAAGATTTTACCAATCCTACATTTGCTCTAGACTGGACATGGTAGAGATTGACATCAGAGCGAAGATTGTCAGATATGTTGTATTTCCATCTGAGTGATGCCAGAATGTTGCCCCATCTGAGTCCTAGTTCCATGTTGCTCTCGTTACCTGCTGTATCCCAATCTGTGGGATCACTTACAGATTTTGACTTCAATGCGTCCTGACCTGCAAATACGCTGAATGACAACGTATTGTCATCCGAGAACTTATGAGTTATCTTTCCGTTCAGATCGGTCATGGCATATCTCATTACAGTATGATCGGAATTCTCAGAATCACGCAGCGCATTATATATCGCAAATCCCGGAATCGTCAACACATCCAGCCAGCTGCGTCGCAGTCCGAAATTGAAGGATGTCTTTCCCTTGACAATAGGACCTTCCATCTGAAATCTACCTTCTATCAGGCCGATAGAGAAAGAACCGCTGTAGTCATTGAAATCACCGTCACGAGTAGTTACATCAACAACCGACGACATCCTTCCGCCATATCTGGCAGGAAAGCCGCTCTTGTAGAAATCCACATTCTCAATCACGTCGGAATTGAAACTCGAAAATACGCCGGCAAGATGCCCGACGGAATACAATGGAACGCCATCCATTAGATATAGATTGTCGCTGCCTGTTCCTCCGTGCACATATAAGCCAGAAAGGAGTTCGGTACCGGAAGACACTCCGGGAAGGGTCTGCAGTGTCTTGATCACGTCTGGTGAACTAAGGAACGCGAATCCGCGATTGAGCTTTGAACCGTCAATGCGTTCCATACCTGTCTGAGTGGAGTTTACAGGAATCTTCACCAACGCTGTGATGATTGCCTCGGGAATGCTGTCATTCTGCTCCTCGATGAAGATTGTGTAGTCCTTGGGCTTCTTTCTTTTGTCAGCCTGTGTAAGGACTACATACTTCTTCATCACTTCATATTCGATGTTCGTACCGGCGAAGAGAGTCACCAGGCACTCTTCAAGAAGAACTGAATGCTCCTTCTTGTTGCCCTTGATGATGTCCTTCATCGGCTTGCCCGAATACGGTACATTGATCTCGATTGCTGAGTCATAGACGAAGTTCACACCCAAAGACTCGTGGATGACCTCCATCTCTGACTTGAGAGTCCTGCTCTGCTGTGCGGAGGCAGGGGCTATGG
>JAFZFH010000021.1 GCA_017555965.1 Bacteroidales bacterium | reverse complement strand
CTGTGTACACCACCCATTGAAGCAAGACCCATGAGGTGGAGCTGCTTGTTGTTTGCCTTTACATAGTCGTAAGCTGCCTTGTTCTCAGGATTCTGAAGGAACTTGTGCTCGCGTGCGGCGATGTTGATCTTCACGAGGTCCTGATATACAACGCGGCCTGCGCCGAGGTTGAGGTGACCTACCTCTGAGTTACCCATCTGGCCCTCTGGGAGACCTACAGCCTCACCACAAGCCTTGAGTGTACCCATAGGGTACTGTTTGCGGAGCGACTCGATATAAGGTGCTCCCTGTGTGTAGATGACATTAGACTCATCCTGTCTTCCCTCGCCCCATCCGTCGAGGATCATAAGTAGAACTTTCTTGTCCATAAATGTTTATATATAATATTTTTGTTGTTTCGCGGCTTTGCCGCGCAAAGATACAACTTATGCAACACTTGAGCAATAATTATAAGATTAAGAAATTATTAAGTATCTTTACAGGAGATAATCCATATGAGGTTGAGGAGATATGAAAAGGTGTATTTCAGATATACATAATGCGGTTGCAAGAGGCAGAATCTCTCTTGAGGAGCAGATCAGGGCATATGACCTTCTGGACAGGTATCTGGAAATGGGTGCCGGTGATCCGGAAAATTATTGTGATGAGTATCTGGCCGCCAAGGATGCTTTGGCTGCTGCCTATGATGAGCAGTCGTTGAAGAATGAGGCGGAAGAACGTCTGGTTCCCCTGAAGGAAAGTATGAACGAGGCCCGTTTTGCGGCGGCATCTGCTGCGAGCCTGCATGAGTTTGCCAAAGAAGTCTTCGAAATATGGCAGACCTCAGGTGTCTTTGCGCGGCGCAGAGCTTTGAAGGAGCTCCGCGAGCGCGCCGGCTTCCGACTCGAAAGCCACCGCATCGGCAACTATGTCGCCAAGACCTTCGACCTCATGAATGAGGCTCAGGCCCGCTTCGCCCGTGCCCAGCAGGCGGTCTTTTCTGCTGACGTGAAATATAAGATCCAGCCGGATACATACGCTAGAATATACGACCTGCTATGCAAGACAAAGAATTAAGCTGTGTCGATTGCGGCACCCAGAACTGCAAGTTCAAGACAAGGACATATCCTGACTTCTGTCTGACCACTAACCTTTCTGAGGAAGATGCACGGTGGGCTGCGGTGCGTTATGAGGAGGATAGGAACCACGATATAATGGTAGCAAGCGCAGAGGTCGAATATGAAGGTTACTGTCAGTGGACCCGAGTGCAGGAGATAATGGAGTTTGCAAGAAAGATCGGAGCAAAGAGGATCGGCATTGCCAACTGCATAGGTCTGATAAATGAAGCCCGTATCTTTGCGAAGATTCTTCGTGCAAATGGTTTCGAACCATATGCTGTGATATGCAAGGTGGAGGGCCGCGCCAAGACCTCTATGGGCATACCGGAAAAATGTGAAGAAATCGGTCCGGCCATGTGCAGCCCGATCCTTCAGGCCCGCCTTCTTAATCAGGCAAAGACGGACCTGAATGTCGTGATAGGACTTTGTGTCGGCCATGACAGTCTTTTCTATCGTTATTCAGATGCATATGTGACGACTCTGGTGACAAAAGACAGGGTGACCGGAAACAATCCGGCTGCAGCCCTTTATGTTGCAAACTCATACTACAAGAAGAAATTTAACATATAGAACTGATAAATCATTAAACTATGTCTAAGGTGAAATTTTACAGGGAGGAACAGATTCCTCTCGAAATGCATAAGGTGAGAGTGGTTCAGAAACTTACTCTTCTCCCCGTAGAGGAGCGTCTGAAAAGGATTCAGGAAGCAGGTAACAATACATTCCTTCTCCAGAACAAGGATGTATATATGGATATGCTCACGGACTCTGGTGTGAATGCCATGTCTGACAACCAGGTTGCATCCATGGGAATGGCGGATGATTCGTATGCCGGATCTGAGACATTCAACAGAGTGAAGTCTGCGATTTTTGAAGTTTTCGGAACAGAACATGTGCTTCCTGCCCATCAGGGACGTGCTGCGGAGAACATTCTTGCAGAAGCATACGTCAAGCCGGGAATGGTCGCAATCATGAACTTCCACTTCACCACTACCAAGGCTCATATCACAAGACTTGGCGGCGAGGTTGTCGAGGTGATCGGAAAGAAGGGACTTGTTCCTGATTCGGATGAGCCGTTCAAGGGTGACCTTGATCTTGAAGAACTCAAGAAGACAATCGAGAAATATGGTCCGGAGAAAGTGGCGTTCGTGCGAGTGGAAGCAGGTACGAACCTGATCGGAGGACAGCCTGTTTCGTTGGAGAATATGCTGGCTGTAGCTGATATCTGTCATCAGTATGGAGTGAAGAGCATCCTTGATGCGTCGCTTCTTCAGGATAACGTATACTTCATGAAGACTCGCGAGGCTCAGTGCAAATTCATGACTACAAAGCAGATATATCACCTTCTTGCCGATAAGATGGACATCATCTATTTCTCTGCAAGAAAGCTCGGCTTTGCTCGTGGAGGTATCATAACTTCCCATAACAGGAAGTATATCAATGACATGATGGAGTTCATCCCGCTTTACGAAGGCTTCCTTACATACGGAGGAATGGAGGTGCGTTCGATGGAAGCACTGGCTGTCGGACTTCTCGAGTCTCTCGACATGGAGTATATAAACCAGGGACCAGAATTCATCGAATATCTCGTAAACGAACTCGATAAGTATGGCGTTCCTGTAGTGAAGCCTGCTGGTGGTCTCGGTGCCCACCTCAATTGCTCGGAGTTCGTGCCTCATCTCCCTCATGAAAAATATCCGGCGGCAGCAGTCGCTACAGCGCTTTATATCGCTTCGGGTATCCGTGGAATGGAAAGAGGATCCCTCAGTGAGCAGCGTGAACCGGACGGAACAGAGCGTTATGCGGAGCTTGAGCTCATGCGTCTTGCCATGCCGCGTCGTGTGTTCACTCTTTCACAGGTGAAGTACTGTGCCGACCGCATCAAGTGGCTTTACGATAATAGAGAAATGATCGGAGGACTCGAGTGGGTTGAGGAACCTAAAGTGCTCCGCTTCTTCTTCGGCCGTCTCAAGGAAATCGGATACTGGCAGGAGGAACTTGCCAAGAAGTTCCGTCAGGATTTCGGCGAATCCCTCTGACACTGGCGTAGTATGAATATAGAACATCCCCGGATTTGGCGGAGCGGAGCATATACCCATGCTCCTGCGAAGCGACCCAAATCCGGGGATGTTCTAAAATGACCTGTTACTCTGCGTAGAGACTGATGATGTTCAGGATCACGCGGGATGCCTTCTCCATGCTTTCGAGCGGAACATACTCCATCTTGCCGTGGAAATTATGACCGCCTGCGAAGATGTTCGGACATGGAAGTCCCATGAATGAAAGGTTCGCACCGTCTGTACCACCGCGGATCGGCTGGATCTTAGGGGTGATGCCCTCCATCTCCATTGCCTTCATCGCCTTTTCCACGATGTGGTAGTGTGGCTCGACCTGCTGACGCATATTATAATATTGGTGCTTCATGTCGAGGGTCGCTGTGCCCTCGCCGTATTTTTCATTGATGAAGTCCACGCACTTCTGCATATATGCCTTCTTGCTCTCATAAAGGGCCATGTTGTGGTCGCGGATGATGTATGAGAATGTCGCAGTCTCTACCTCGCCCTTGAAGCTGATCAGGTGGTAGAAGCCCTCATAGCCTTCTGTATATTCCGGACGCTGCTCGATAGGGAGGAATGAGTTGAATTCCATTCCGATGAGAGTCGCGTTCTTCATCTTGCCTTTTGCTGTTCCCGGGTGCACATTGCGTCCCTGGATGTGGATTGTTGCTCCTGCGGCATTGAAGTTCTCGTACTCAAGCTCGCCGACCTGACCGCCGTCGAGGGTGTATGCGTATTTCGCACCGAACTTTTCCACGTCGAACTTCACGACTCCGCGGCCGATCTCTTCGTCCGGAGTGAATCCGATCTTGATGTCGCCATGCTTGAAGTCAGGGTTCTCGACGATGTACTGCACTGCTGTCATGATTTCTGCGATACCGGCTTTGTCGTCTGCTCCCAGAAGGGTTGTGCCATCTGTGGTGATGATGGTCTGTCCCTTATACTGAGAAAGCTCAGGGAAATCGCTTGGCTTGAGTCTGAGGCCTGGTACGCCCTTCAAAGGAATGTCTCCGCCGTCATAGTTCTCGATGATCTGAGGCTTTACATTGTCGCCTGGTGCGTCAGGTGCTGTGTCTGCGTGTGCGATGAATCCTACTGCAGGTACATCCTTGCCGCAGTTCGAAGGAATGCTGGCCATTACATAACCGTACTGGTCAAGTGTCGCTTCTACGCCCATTGCATTGAGCTCGTCGCAAAGCATCTTGAGGAGGTCAAGTTCCTTAGCTGCACTTGGCTGGGTGTCGGATTCCGGGTCTGCCTGTGTGTCCACAGACACATATCTCAAAAATCTGTCTAAAATCTTTTCCATATTTATGTGGTTACATTAATAATAAGCTGAATGCCATGATGGCCATACCTCCGACTACTCCGGCAATGGCGACATGGTGTTTTCCGTATTTTTCCGCCGTCGGAAGAAGCTCGTCCAGGGAAATGTAGATCATGATACCTGCAACGGCTGCAAGTACCAGAGGGAATGTCGCTCCTCCGCCGGTGAGCTCGATTCCGAAAATTGCAGTGACTGCAAGGCAGAGCACGGCGCCGATGAGCTCGCTGAGTCCGGAAAGAGTCGCATAAAGCAGCGCCTTTCCTTTGCTCTTTGTAGCATAATATATAGGTACGGCTACGGCGATTCCCTCAGGGATGTTGTGGATTGCGATTGCGAAGGTGATGCCGGCTCCCATCTCTGGGTCATTAAGGGCTCCGATGAAGGTCGCTATTCCTTCCGGAAAGTTGTGGACCGCGATGGCGAGGGCAGACATGAGGCCGAGTCTGTGCAGCGCCTTTTCGCTGCCGGTCTGTTCGATCGAAAGCTCGGAAGCTTCGTGAGGGTTCTCATATTCCGGAATCAGGAAGTCGATGAGCGTAATGATGCCCATACCTATAAAGAAGGCGACAATGACCAGTGCTTCCCCGTGAGTCAGACCGGTCTCCCTTATCATTCCTTGAGCTTCAGGAAACATCTCCGCCATGGAGATGAAGATCATGACTCCTGCACTGATTCCGAGCGAACCTGCAAGAAACCGGCTGCTGAGCTTTTTCTTGAAAAGCACAAGCGCACCGCCTATGCCGGTTGCGGAACCGGCAATCAGGGTCAATATCAGTGCACTTATAATACTGTTCATTTATTCTTCCTTTTTAGCCTTCATTGCGGCGTAAGCCACATAGACGATAATCGCAGTGTAAGGGATGATCGCTATAGGTTCTGTCCATGGTGAAGGATTCATGTACATGTCGATGTTCGCAAATCTGAGGATTGCGCTTACAACTCCCATGAGTGCACCACCGGCGATGAATCCGGAAGCAATCAGTGTACCTTTCTCTACTCTTGCGGCATTGAGTTCCTTATCCTTGCTGCGGCTTCCTACATACCACGAGATTGCTCCACCGATGAGCATAGGCATGTTGAGGTCGATAGGGATGAACATACCGAGTGCAAATGGGAGTGCAGGGACCTTGAAATATGTAAGGATGAGTGCGATCAGTGCGCCGATGCCATAAAGGAGCCATGGTGCGCTTCCGCCGTTCATCATAGGCTCGATGACAGCAGCCATTGCGTTTGCCTGTGGAGCGACGAGTGCGTTTTCGCCTGTGAATCCATATGTCTTGTTAAGCACGAGCATTACTCCTCCCACTGTTGCGGCAGCAACGAGGGTGCCGAGGAATTTCCAGCTTTCCTGCTTCTTTGGAGTCGAACCGATCCAATATCCGATCTTGAGGTCGGTGATGAATGCGCCGGCTACTGAAAGTGCTGTACATACCACACCGCCGATGATGAGTGCTGCTGTCATTCCGGCTGTGCCGTTGAGGCCGACTGCAACCATGATGAGGGATGCGAGGATAAGGGTCATCAATGTCATTCCGCTGACAGGGTTCGAGCCGACGATTGCGATCGCGTTTGCAGCCACGGTTGTAAAGAGGAATGCGATGATGCCGACGATGAGAAGACCTACGACTGCGTGCCAGATGTTGTCCACTACTCCGAACATGAAGAATCCGAATACAGCTGCTAATGTGACGGCGATTCCGATCACGATGATCTTCATCGAGATGTCTCTCTGGGTTCTGATCACCTCGGATTCTGCGTCGCTCTTCTTTCTCTTGAATTCGCTGGATGCGAGGCCGAGGGCAGACTTGATCACTCCGAAAGATTTTACGATACCGACAATACCGGCTGTAGCGATACCTCCGATACCTATATGTCGCGCGTAATCCTTGAAGATCTGGTCTGCAGACATGTCGCCGATTGTCATAGTCACACCTGTATTCATGAGGTCGATCACCTGTCCGCCCCAGATGAGGTTCATCAATGGGATGATGACTAGCCATACGAGGAAGCTTCCGCAGCAGATGATGAAGGCGTACTTGAGTCCTACGATGTATCCGAGTCCGAGGACTGCGGCTCCTGTATTTACTTTAAGGACTACCTTTGCCTTGTCTGCTATGGCTGTGCCCCAAGGGAGCACTTTTGTTGTAAGGGTTTCACCCCAGAGGCCGAATGTCGACACGATGAAATCATAGAGGCCTCCGATGAGTCCGCTGGCAAGAAGGGTCTTTGCGCCCTTTCCACCGCTTTCGCCGCTTACGAGAACCTGTGTGGTGGCTGTCGCCTCAGGGAAAGGATACTTTCCATGCTGTTCCTTTACAAAGTATTTTCTGAAAGGTATAAGGAAAAGGATTCCGAGGATACCTCCGAGAAGTGACGAGAAGAATACCTTGGTGAAGTTTACTGTGAGTTCAGGATACTTGTCCTGAAGGATGAAGAGGGCAGGCAATGTGAAGATGGCACCTGCAACGATTGCTCCCGAGCATGATCCGATTGACTGGATCATTACGTTTTCTCCGAGTGCGTTCTTGCGTCCGAGTCCGCTTGACAGACCCACTGCGATGATCGCAATAGGAATGGCGGCTTCGAATACCTGGCCGACCTTGAGTCCGAGATATGCGGCTGCTGCGGAGAATACGACTGTCATGATGATACCGAGTGAAACTGACCAAGGGGTCACTTCCGGGTAGTTCTTCTGAGGGGACAGCAACGGCTGATACTCCTCGCCCGGCTTAAGTTCCCTCTGGGCATTTTCCGGCAATTGTGTCTTTTTCTGTTCCATGTTATATATAGTTATTAGTTTCCTGTTCCGGACAAAACACAAAAATAGTGATAAAATCCGAAAAATTTGCATAAAAACGCTGTTATGACGCTTATGTTGTTGGTAATCATTGTCTTGCGAGTGGTATGTGCTCCCTTTTGGTGGCACGCATGTTATGTAAAGGGTTGGTGGATAATGTGTTAGGTGTTTTTAGGGGTCTTAATTGTTGATTACCAATATGTTGGCTATGGGTGTAAAAAAATTTTGCAAAAAAATGTGAAAAAAAGTGCAGAAAAATTTGGAGGATAAAAAAAAGTCCGTATCTTTGCAGCCCGTTTGAGAAATAACGGCAAGTTCATTGACAAGTTTGAGAAAAGATAACGAGGTAAAGTTAGAAGAAATTAATTAGTCTGTAACTAGAGAATGAAAAAGAGAGTCAATCGAAAAGTTGTGGACTACAATTTCAAGGCAACGAGTAAATGAGAACAAGTGTTATACTGAAGTT
>JAFZFH010000119.1 GCA_017555965.1 Bacteroidales bacterium | reverse complement strand
GGCTCTAAGCAGGAAAGAGTAAGAAGCAGTATGTCTGCCGATACCACAGCAGATACTGTTAAGGCGAAGAATGCCGATGTGGAATATGTAGCTAAGAAAGCCACATCTGTATTCAAGAAGTATGGCATAGAAGTTAGAACTTACGAGAACCCAAGCAATAAGAAGCAGAAGGGTTACTACTCTCCGAAGGATAAGGTTATCTACCTCAATGCCTCTGCTCTGAAAGGCAGAAACGCTGCACTCTATACTCTCGCCCATGAGTTGATGCACCCGGCACTTGCGAAAGACAAGACCTTAGCAAAAGACTTCTTAGAGGTGTGTACAAAAGAAGGCATCATAACAGAAGAGCAGATTACCACAAAGGTGAATAAGGCAAGGCCGTTATATGAAGCCCAAGCAAGAGAGATGGGTGAGACTGACCTCAGCTTCATCACAGATGACTACCTTAAAGTAGAGGTGTCTTGCGACTTAGCATCTGAAGTGTTTGGTGATATCGGCTTATTGGAAAGAGTGTTAAAACAAGACCTCGGCTTCTTTGCTAGAATGATGACCGGCATTAAGCAAGCCATCAACGGTACCAAAGAGGCTTCGTTGAAGAAAGACTACCAAGCAATCTTTGACAGAATGGACAAAGTGTTAAAAGCAGATGAAGCTAACCTCGTGACCACAGATGAGGATGGTAGACCTAACTTCCATATCGAGACCTACGAACATGGCGGTAAAGAGCTACTCAATAGATGGTTGGATAATCAGTCAGGTTTGGATGAGCAGACTAAGGATGAAATCCGAGAAGGCATGAACAAAGCCTACGAATTGGCTACAAGCCTTAAAGGTAAATATGAATCTTACGATGCTTGGAATGAAGCCTCTGTTATTGAACGAAATGGCAAGCCGGTAATGTCTGTTATTGTAAAGAACGGTGAGTACACGCTCAATATCGACTTCTCTACCATCTGCAAGAAGAGAAAAGCCTTAGACAAAGTGCTGAACGCTTTGGTAAGAACTGACGGTACCGCAATTGCAAGAGCTACTCAGGAAGACATCGCAGAGATTAATGCTATCATTAAAGAGCATGAGTTCGAGATTGCTTGTGGCTTGTGCTTCGTTGATGCGAAGAGATATAGAATTGCAGATTGGGCAAGCAGCTTTACTGACTTGTGGAACGAGCTTGCTAAGAGTGCTGTAGAAGGAACGGAGACTGAGCTGAGTACCTTGAAGCTGTTAAGCAAAGAGCAGGGTGCCGAAGGTGTAGGTCAGGACTTAAAAGCCATAAGAGAGAAAGTAGAGACCGACACCGAGGTCGTAGATGCTGAGTTCAATTGGACCGTAATCGATGAGAAGATAGCCGACGATAGTACAAAGCCATTACAGAGAAAAATGGCAGAGCATATGAGAAAGCATCCTGAAGTCATCAAACGAATTGAGCCTCAAGACTTAATGGCGAGTGAAGGCTTAGATGTGTTGAAGGCAACTCACCCGGACATCTACACGCTGTTAAACGCTCACCAAGGAAGTGCTAAACCTAAGCTGTCCCACTCCGAAACACCTTACAACTATGAAGTATTGCAGAGTGCTAAGATGACTAAGGAAGAGGCAAAGAGCGTTGGCGGTGTGAGAATTCAATCCTTCTCTGACTATATTGCTAATATGTTCTTCGACTATGTTCAGCTCATCGGCGACTTGTCTGCAAAGGAACTGCCGGCACAAGCCTACACCAAAGAGGCAGACTTCGTTAAACTGTTTGGTTTGAGTGGTATTAAAATCAATATGTCCTTAGTTCCTAAAGTGAGAGACCTCTCTGAAAGCGATAAGGCATATTTGAAGAGCCTGATCAACGAGAAAGGCGAGATACCGGCAAGCAAGAAGAAACAAAAGAGATTCCAAGCCTTAGCTAAGAACGCAGGCTTGGATGAGAACGACAACTACCTATGGGCAAAAGAGTCCTTCGGCGAGAACGGTGGAGAGGAAGGCTTCCAACTTGCCATAGAGCTTCAGAAGAAAGATGGCTATAGAGAGAACATCGGTACTATCGCAGTTGGTGTATCGGATGAACACATCACAAAGCTCTTAAACGATCCTGATATTAGAATGGTTATTCCGTACCACAAGAGTGG
>JAFZFH010000118.1 GCA_017555965.1 Bacteroidales bacterium | reverse complement strand
GTGTAGGGTCTGGGCATTCGCCCATATCCTCGTAGATGCATGAGGATATGAGCAGGGATGCCAGTGCTATCGATATTATTCTTTTCATGTTCTTTGGGTTTATAGGGTGATTCCGTCAAAGGTGACGGTGACATGTGACTTCAGTTCCTGGATGACTATCGTCCTGACTCCTGTCTTTTCGTTCATCTGCTGCGAGAAGGTGGCGTCTCCCTCAAAGGATACAGGATTCACCTTGGCATCCTTGGAGATGTACGGCACGGCCGTGATGGTCACGCTCTTGTCGGAGCCGATGACAGTTCCTATGGATATGCCTTCCTGGTGACCCTCAAGAGTGACTCTGTAATCTGCAGGTGCACTTATCGTAGCCCTGTCAGTCCTGTACCACTCGGTCACCTTCACTGATGTCAGATTGAGTCTGGCCTTGTCGATTGAGACGTTCAGTTCGGTGATCTTGCCCGCCTCTAATAATACATCAGGTACAGATATCTCATAGGTGCTTCCGTCGATTGACATTGTCAGCTTCAGATTCCCGGCCTCTCCGGTCGGAATCAGCAGGAAGTATTGAGTATTAGGACCATCCGAAAGTTCAAATGAGCTGGTAGGGTAGATGGTTCCTCCTGTGGTGACGGAGGTGAACTTGCCTTGTGTCACGTCGAAGTAACCGCTGGTACCCGCCACAGGGCTTCCCATGCCGATGCTCTGGATTGATCCAACACCTTCATATGAACCTCTGGTGGTTGTCAGTCTCACTGCAGCAAGGGCGTGCTTCATCGTGATGTTTACATGCCTGTTATCTGCATTGAGACCCGTATATGGCCCTGCGTACATGAAGTCGTCCTGGTAGTAGTTGTTGGTCTTGATCTGAAGGTTCCTCATGTCTCCGAAAGTATATGTCTCATACGGGTAGCATGCATAGAGCACTGCTTCGCTCTCTCCTAGCAGGACAGAACTGCTGGTCTTCCATATCTGCGTTCCCTCACCGTTCTCGGCAGTATAGAGTAGATAGCTGTAGTTCTTGTTCATGTATTTGTTGCCGTCAGGATTGAAGATGGCGATGGCTATCTGTGATCCGTCGGGAAGCATGGGATTAGTGATAATACCCTTGGTCTGCTGCTCTGCGCTTACGCTTATTGATAGCTCGGCCTCTCTTGAATCTATTCTTCCGGGCTGCTCTTCAAGTGGTGAGCAAGCTGCTGCGGCAAGTGCTGCCGCAGTCAGCATAGGTCGTATAACTCTGTTCATTGTGTTCATCAGTCTATTCACCTTCAGCAAGTGCCTGCAGTCTCCATCTGGCAGTCGACCATCCCAGATATCCCACCTGGTTGATCATCCAGGCTGACTTGTACGCATCAATGGCTTCTGCCGGTACTTTGAGTGTTCCGTTGTACTGTGATATCTGGAACGGGTTAGTCCCTAGCGTGGCTGGAGTAAGTCCTCTTGAGATGATCTGTTTAGGCAACGAGAATGCAAATGCGTAGTCCTTGATCTCTGTCACACTTGCCGGAATGTCGATGTACTCGATCTTCGAATCGTAGAATGCGTATGGTCCGATAGTGGTGACACTCTCATGAATGTTCGTGCTCTGAGTCGCTCCGCCGACAAGGGTGTTGGTGGCGGTCTCTATCACCGAGTTGTTCCTGATGTCGAACTTCGGGTTGGTCTTGTTCATCGTGAATCTCTCGAGCATTGGACTCAAGAAGCTCTTCTCCACGACATTCTGAAGAGTTGACGGGAGACGTATGCTCTTTATATACGGCGAGTTTATGTAGATCGCGTACTCTCCAAGGTCGGTCACGCCCTCAGGTATGAAGAACTCACCTTCGGTATATGATCCGTCTGCATGGATGACCCTCTTGAGTTCGTAGCAGAACATAAACGCTCTCTGCTCGATCTTGGTGAGATTCGGCGGAAGGACAACTTCTTCCAACTGTTTGCAGCCGGAGAAGATACCATACCTGATAGTCGTCATCTCCTCGGGCAGTACAAATGACTTGATTGCTGTACCGGAGAACGCACGCTCGTCGATGTCTGTGAAGTGGTCAGGCAGGTCAATGTGCTCGAGCAGTTTGCAGTCCTGGAATGTGCCAGATGGAATCATAGTCATGTCGGACGGCAGCTTCACATATGTGATGTAGTAGCACTCATCGAAGACACCGTAGCTCATCGCGCATCCGTCAGGTACTACACATGAGAGGAGTCCTGTCCTTTCAAAACACTGATAGCCGATCACTTTCAGAGTGGATGGAAGGGACACCTCCTGGAATGATGATGTTCCCAGGAATACCCATGGCTCAAGTTTCTCGACTCCTTCAGGAATGATGGCAGACTTAAGGCCTGTGATGTAGCTGAATGCCGAGTTCGGCACCACCTTGTAGTTGGCCACAGCTATCTTCATTATGTGCTCACCGGTTGTCTCGAAGGTGTGCATGTTGTCCGTGTCGATGTCGATTCCGTCCATCTTGACTCTCTCCGGTCTTGTATACGTGCCGAAGATCTTCTGCTCCACTCCCACCTTGCTGTCAGTGACGTCGAAGTAAAGGGTCAGCCATAGCCAGAATCCGTTGAAGTTGATGGTTACGTCCGAATTGATGTCGCTGAGCCTGATGGTCATGATGCCTGTCTGCTCGTCAACGCTCTGCTTCAGGGTCGCCTCCCCGGTAATGGTTACCGGCTTGACCTCGGTCTCCATTGTGATTGATGGTGCGACTATGATGCTCACGTTGCCATCTTCATCAACACTCGAGTCGAAGGTCAGTCCGTCTGTGACACCACCGAAGGTGACAGTGTGGTCTTTCGTTTCGATTCGGTTGCTGATGGAGTCATGAATCCATTCGGTCACGTCTGTGCTTGTCACGTATGAGCCACCGCTGTCTACAGTGATGTTGATCAGGCCTAGGTAGCCTTGGTTATAATAAGATTTCTTTGGTGTCTTCAGGGAAATGGTCCTGCCGTCAATGCAGAGATCTATCTCGATTATGGACTCGACGCCGGTAGGCACCGCGATGATGTCGATATTCTGTACTTCGGATATGATTGTGAACGGCTCCATAGGAGGTGCGATGGTTTCACCGGCTCCCTGGATGTCTGTTCGTGTCACTGCAATCGCATCGAACATACAGGATGTGGCAAGAGCCTCTCCCTTTACGGATGCAGATGTTATCACCCCCTCACCGGTATAGGTTCCGCGCTTGATGCAGAG
>JAFZFH010000117.1 GCA_017555965.1 Bacteroidales bacterium | reverse complement strand
TAGAGCATGTTGCGTTCTATGACCGCAAGACCGGACAGGCTCTGAAAATCGATGATATCCCGGATGTAATCTTCTCGGAAGTCATGCGAGATGTGGACATGGCTGTTTCTGTTGCTCACGCAGGCGGTGTGGATCCCGAAACCAGCCATTCCACTGTGGAGATGCGTGCTGCAATTCTGTCGTTCACCCTGCCTTTGCTGCGGCTTAAGAATGTTCAGGTTGAAGGAAGCCATGCCTTCATCGATGGCAAGCTTGCTAACTACTCTGTCCATTTGGGTAGTGGCACAGTCCACCAGATTGGCGGCACTATGCTGAATGTGCTGCCCGTGCATTCCCAGCACAGGGGTCGATTCTTCCTGCCCTTCGTGGATGATGATCCCAAGACCGCAGAAATCATCTCTAAGGTGATTCTCTTTGCTGAAGATCAAAAGCTGAAGGATCCGAGTATCCTAGACCAAATCACTAGATAAAATGAAAGCTTCCTGCGGACTTAACATCTGCAGGAAGCTCTTTTTTATGCAGCCATATCATGAAGCCGCTCGACTTCACTGTAAGGCTTGATGTAACCCATGTGATACTCCATGGTCAGGATCTTATCCATGTTCTGGACCTTGACCAGGGGCATCAGATCCTCCATGAGGTCATATGCAGCACGGTATCCGCAGTAGAAGCCGTCGAATGCGGCGCTGTAAACACGCTGCTGCCAGGCACAGGCGATGCTGACCATGTGCTCTTTATTTTCCTCACTCAGGGCATCCATGATAGCCCGGTCGATCTCATTACACTGCTCAATGTTTGCGTAGTTCTCGTGGTGCCGCTGCATACCGGGCTGCATCAGAAGATCCTGAAAAACCAGATCATCGAAGCCGCCATCGTTGGCTTTGGAATAGCCGAAGAACTGCCGGAAGGCTCCGAAGATTCCGCACTTGAAGCCATACTGCGCAGCATAGTTCCGGCGCTGGATATAAGCCAACTCCATCTGCTCCAGACTCACTTTCTGTTCCTCCGTCAGCAGGGGAAGCAACTTCGCATAACCGGTCTGGCAGTCAGGTTCTGTATCCCCGTAGTCCTTAGTGTCATAGAGCGCACAGATATCCTTCTGGAATTGGGCATCCATAGCACGACCTTCCATGCCGGCGATCAAATCTTTTACTTTCATTTTTACGATTCCTCCTATATACTTATCTTGTAGGTGTTTACCTTACGCGTCAAGTATATCAAAGGTCATAACTCGAAATCGCTCACAATCTGTCGGCAAAAGAAAATAAAAAGGCCGCCGGATCAGATCCGGCAGCCACTCTAAATCACATTTTCTTCTTAATGATAGGAATCAGGCTCTCGCACATCTCCATGAGCGTACGGGTTTGATCTTCTGAGAGGGCATGTGCGGAAGCACACATCCGAACAACGGATTCAGCAGGGGAGTCCATCCGGCCGAGAAGATAATCTACGGGTACATCCAGTGCCTCTGCGATGTTGCAGAGGGTCTGCAAACTGGTATTACGGGCACCATTTTCGATATGCCAGAGAGATTCCACGGCGATACCGACTTTCTCTGCCAGAACTTCGCTAGAAACTTTCTTTTCCTTTCGGGCCGCGCGGATCCGTTGACCCATGAGAACGATGTTGATTTCCATATTGTACACCTCTACGCATTAAGTACAGTAAGATAAGTATATAAAAACTTAATCTTCAAATGAATGAGCCACACCGTAGAGGTCTACGCAGTGCGTAATGTTCAATATGCTTTTTCTTTCGACATAATTCTTTCTTGGGCACGAACGTATGGGAAAGGTTTATTGAAGAAATTTCTTGGAAAGTAATGATTGATGTAACTTTTGGGTACTAAAATCGTACTTATATTATAAGGGGATACTATACCCATTTTATAGACATTCTGTGAATTGTACGTGAACCTGATTGTAAGTTGTATCCATTTATGCTAAAATCAAACTGAAAAACTATACACTCACAAGTGTATTCTGTACGAAGGAAGTTGGTCGCCATGGTTATTGAACTGAACAAGAACCCAATCTCGGATCATACCGAGCGTTACCGTGCAGCGGGTCTTTCTCTGGAGTTTCTGGGAGAGATGGCAAAGGCAGTGTCTGCACTGCAGGCTGCAGGATATGAACCTTACGATCAGCTTTATGGATATGCCATGCACGGTAATGATCAGTATATCACAAGACATGGCGGTGCCCGGGAAATCGTCACCAAGATGGATGTCAAGGACATCAAGATCTTCCTCAAGCACTACAAGGAACAT
>JAFZFH010000116.1 GCA_017555965.1 Bacteroidales bacterium | reverse complement strand
ATATCCGAATGGGGTCATGATTTCAGACCGGAATACAGACGCATACGTACCATCATAGAAGAAATAGGAGTAGCTCCTATCATTGCGCTCACCGCGACTGCAACACCTAAAGTACAGAGCGACATCATAAAGAATCTCGGAATGACGGACGCTACGGTCTTCAAGTCATCGTTCAACCGTCCGAACCTTTATTATGAAATAAGGGACAAGTCCGACCCGAAAAGGGATATCATCAAATTCATACGTCAGAACCAGGGCAAGTCAGGCATCATCTACTGTCTGAGCAGAAAGAAGGTGGAGGAACTGGCTGAACTCCTCAACATCAACGGAATCAAGGCCGTCCCATACCACGCCGGTCTGGATGCGAAGACCCGTGCTGAAAACCAGGACAAGTTCCTGATGGAGGAGGTCGATGTCATAGTAGCCACCATCGCCTTCGGTATGGGTATCGACAAGCCGGACGTAAGATTTGTAATACATTACGACATACCTAAGAGCATAGAGGGTTATTATCAGGAGACCGGACGCGCCGGAAGAGACGGCAAGGAAGGCCAATGCATCACCTTCTACAGCTACAAGGACATACAGAAACTGGAAAAGTTCATGCAGGGCAAACCTGTAGCCGAGCAGGAGATCGGAAAGCAGCTCCTCATGGAGACTGTCGCTTATGCCGAATCCAACTCATGCAGAAGAAGACTGCTCCTGAACTATTTCGGAGAAACATATGAAACCGGCAACTGCGGTGCATGCGACAACTGTCTGCATCCAAAGAAGCAGTTCGATGGCAGAGAAGAGATGTCTATGGTCATCGAACTCATCCAGGCACTTCCGGAACGTTTCAAGATGGAACATCTGGCGAACATCCTCGCCGGACAGATGAACTCGATCATAAAGTCATACAAGCATGACAAACTCGAGCTCTATGGAGCAGGCAAGGACCACTCCGTAAAATTCTGGTGTGCCGTGATCCACCAGGGTCTCATACTTCGCTTCCTGCAGAAGGATATCGAAGCATACGGACTCATCTCAGTCACAGACAAAGGTCTTGAATTCTATGAAAAGCCTTATGAACTGATGCTGACGGAGGAGAGGGAGTTTGCAGAAGGCGAAGATGACGACGACGAAGCTGTTGCAGCAGCAAGAAACGGAGGAGGCGGTGGTGATCCGCAGCTTCTCGCCATGCTGAAGGATCTCAGAAAGGACGTTGCAAGAAAGCTCAGACTCCAGCCGTGGGTGATCTTCGGAGACCCGTCGCTCGAAGACATGTCGATCATGTATCCGATTACCATTGACGAACTCAAGAACTGTCAGGGTGTCGGAGAAGGAAAGGCCCGCAAGTTCGGTAAGGAGTTCATCGAACTCATAGCAAGATACGTAGAAGAAAATGACATTAGCAGACCTGACGACTTCGTGATGAAGTCCATGGTAAACAAGTCAGTCAACAAGGTCTACATCATCCAGAACATTGACCGCAAGATTCCTCTTGAAGACATTGCAGACTCCAAAGGAATGGATATGGAGGAACTCCTTGACGAAATCGAGACAATCGTCATGTCAGGAACCAAACTGAATCTGGACTACTACATCGAGCAGACTCTTGACGACGATGTTGTCGACGAAATCTTCGACTATTTCCGTAACGAAGCTGAATCAGACTCTCTCGAGGCTGCCATGGAAGATCTCCGTGACGACTACGACGAACCGGAAGTCAGACTGGTCCGCATCAAGTTCCTCTGCGAGGTTGCAAACTGACATAACACTATAAAGAAACAGCACAAAACGTGGTTTTGTGCTGTTTCTTTATTATGACACATCTGTTATACCAGTTTATGGATTGCAAGTCCTGAACGCAATTTCGGTTCAAACCAGGTTGTCTTCGGTGGCATGATGTTACCGGAATCCGCTATATCCACTAATTGTTTCATCGAAACCGGATAGAGCGCGAACGCAACCTTCATTTCACCGCTGTCGACGCGACGAGAAAGTTCTCCGAGTCCACGGATTCCACCCACGAAGTCAATCCTCTTGGATGTTCTGAGGTCCTTGATGTCAAGGATCCTGTCAAGGACAAGGTTCGAGAGGATGGTTACATCCAGCACGCCGATAGGGTCGTTGTCGTCATAACGGCCTTCCTTAGCAACAAGGGAGTACCACTTACCACCCAGATACATGGAGAATTCATGAAGTCTGCCAGGTTTGTAGATTTCGGTTCCCTCTTCCTTCACATCGAAATCCTCCTCAAGAGCCGCAAGCAGCCCCTCTTCAGTCAGACCGTTCAAATCCTTGACAACTCGATTGTAGTCTATGATCTTGAGCTGGCTGTCTGGGAATGCGACTGTCATGAAATAGTTATACTCTTCCTCGCCCGTATGATTCGGATTTTCCGATCTCTTTTCAGCTCCGACTCTGGCGGCAGCAGCTGTCCTATGATGACCGTCAGCCACATAGAATGCAGGTATTCCAGCGAAGATCTCAGTAATACGATCGATGTCAGCCTGCTCGTTGATCACCCAGAAATGATGTCCGAATCCGTCTTCCGCAACGAAATCATATTCCGGCTCCTGAGCAATATACCTTGCGACAATGGCATTCACCTCCTCATTGTCCGGATAAGCAAAGAATACCGGCTCTATGTTCGCGTTCTGAATGCGGACATGAATCATTCTGTCATCTTCCTTATCCTTGCGGGTAAGCTCATGCTTCTTGATCTTTCCTTCAGCATAATCGTCTGTATGGGCGCACATCACAAGTCCATACTGGGTACGTCCGTCCATAGTCTGTGCATACACATAGTAATACGGCTTGTCGTCCTGAACGAGCCAGCCCTTTTCCTGCCATGCCTTGAAGTTATCCACAGCCTTGTCATAAGCAGGCTGACTATGCTCATCGATGATAGGGTCGAAGTCAATCTCCGGCTTGGTTATATGCAGGAGGGACTTTTCTCCAGCTTCTTCCTTTGCCTCAACCGAATTGAGAACGTCATAAGGCCTTGCCGCAACTTCCTCCACAAACTGCTTTGGAGGACGTACGGCTGCAAAAGGTCTGATCTTTACCATAATCTTATTTATTTACCTGGTACTTAGTACAACCCACTGAGAAATAATCACAGATCTGCTGCGCTGCAGCAAGACCGGCATTGATGTTCGCCTCTGCAGTTTCTGCACCCATCTTCTTCGGAGTGGCAAAGATCTGCTTGCCGAATCTTTCCTTGAATTCAGCATATCTGTCAGGAGCGATATCAGTAACATATTTGAGGTCCGGTCTTTCTGAAAGAGCCTTCTCAAGACCGTCTTCGCATACAACTTCCTTACGTGCAGTATTGACAAGACATCCGCCTTTCGGCATTTTGGAAATCAGGTTATAATTCACACATCCCTTTGTAAAAGGTGTCGCAGGAATATTGACCGAAATGAAATCACATTCGCTGTAAAGATGTTCCAAAGAGAATGTTGCCTTCCATCTCTGATGCTTCTCTTTCACCTCCTTTGTGTAGATGACCACGTCCATTCCAAGAGCGACAGCCTTCTTTGCAATAAGCTGTCCGATGTTGCCGAAGCCCTGGATGCCAAGTCTCTTGCCGCTGAGTTCACAACCTGTACCTGAAGTGAACTGATTGCGGGACATGTAGATCATCATACCGATGGCAAGTTCCGCAACAGCATTTGAATTCTGTCCCGGAGTGTTCTCCACAACGATTCCTCTCGCTGAACATGCCTTCAGATCCACATTGTCATATCCGGCACCTGCGCGGACAACCACCTGAAGTTTCTTGGCCGCAGCCACAACCTCTTCGGTAACCTTGTCAGAGCGGACAATCAGCGCATCTGCATCTGCAACCGCTTCAAGCAGCTGCGCCTTGTCTGTATATTTCTCCAGGAGGGCCAGTTCATGTCCGGCAGCCTCTACTATCTCTCTGATGCCGTTTACCGCTTCTGCAGCGAACGGCTTTTCGGTTGCTACCAGTATCTTCATAGCTTATTTATGTAACTCTTCGAATTCCTTCATGCAGTCCACGAGAGCCTGTACGCTTTCGATCGGACATGCGTTATAGATCGATGCTCTAAATCCTCCGACAGACCTGTGTCCCTTGATTCCTGCCATGCCTTTTGCCTTTGCAAATGCCATGAACTCATCCTGGAGGTTTTCATAGCCTTCAGCCATCACGAAGCAGACGTTCATGAGAGAACGGTCTTCGACAGCCGCTGTTCCTCTGAACAATGTATTTCTGTCGATCTCTCCATAAAGGAGTTCAGCCTTTTCCTTATTTACCTTCTGGATCGCCTCAACTCCACCGATGCCCTTGAGCCACTTGAGGGTCTCGTTCATGACAAAGATAGAGAACACTGGAGGAGTGTTGTACATCGACTGACCGTCAATATGTGAGCGAAGGTCAAGCATTGTAGGAATATAGCGGCTTACCTTTCCAAGAAGGTCCTTCTTGACAATGAAGAAAGCAACTCCGGCAGGACCGACATTCTTCTGGGCACCACCATAGATCATCGCATACTTGGTCACGTCAACCGGACGACTCAGAATATCTGATGACATGTCGGCAATCAGCGGAACCGGGCAGTCGATATCCTCATGGATCTCAGTACCATAGATGGTATTGTTTGTCGTGATGTGGAAATAATCCAGATCAGACGGTATCTCGTATCCCTTTGGAATATAGTTGAACACCGTCTCTGCTGACGATGCTACTGCATATGCGTTTCCGAGACCTTTAGCCTCCTTGAGCGCCTTCTTTGCCCACACACCTGTCTCCAGATAGCCGGCCTTTCCTTCGAGGAAGTTCATGGCCACATAAAGGAAACCCATGCTGGCACCGCCGCCAAGGAAGAGGATTTCATAATCCTCAGGGATATTGAGAAGTTCTCTCCAGAGCGAACGGCATTCATCCATTACGGACTCCCATTCTTTGGTTCTGTGCGAGATGGATATTACAGGGATTCCTGTTCCCTTGAAGTCTTTCAATGCCTCAATTGCATTATCGATAGCCTGTTGTGGCAGGATACATGGTCCTGCTGTGAAATTATGAACCTGTTTCATCTTACGAATTTTAACCAAATGTGAGCCTAAAGGTAATGATTTGTTTTAAATAATGTACTTTGTCGTAGTGATTTTTTCACAAAAATGACAAAGTAATTGTATTTCATTATTTTTCTGTACAGTTGTAAACCTTGTCGTGATCGGCTGGTGATTTGTCACGCACTTAGGATTTCTGCATTTCGCGATACCGACAACTTCCTTCGGCATTTCAAGCTTCTTCTTCTCTACAACCTTGAACTCCTTGATGACATTCACAGTTGCATTAGGGGCGATGAGGGCAAGCTTGTTGAGTTCGTCGTCTTCAAAGAACTTGTCAGCAATCTTGATGATGCCCTTCTTGCCATGCACCTTGCTTGCAAGGTTGATTCCCAATGTGATCTGGCTCTCTATACCCTTGAGATTAAGGATATCCAATGCCTTATATACATTTTCAGCGGGTATATGGTCCAATACGGTACCATTTTCCAATGCGCTTACTACCAATTCTTTTCTAGTCATGATTATCTGTATCCCAATAAATATGAAATGATCGCCATACGGACATAAAGTCCGTTCTCAGCCTGTGTGAAATAATATGCATAAGGAGTCTCGTCAACATCCTGATCGATCTCATTCACGCGTGGGAGCGGATGGAGGATCTTCATGTTGTCCTTTACATTTCCGAGCATAGAAGCTTCAAGACGATATACATCCTTTACTCTTTCATACTCCATAGGATCTGTAAATCTCTCCTGCTGCACTCTTGTCATATACAGGATGTCGCAGTCGTTGAGATACTCGTCAAGAGAAGTTGTCTCGATGTATTCGATACCCTTGCTGTCAAGGAAGTCCTTATACTCCCTTGGCATCTCAAGCTCTTTAGGAGCAGTAAAGATGAATCTAGGATTGAAGTGGGACATGGCCTGAAGGAGAGAGTGGGTCGTACGGCCATATTTGAGATCTCCGACCATATTGATGGTCAGTCCCTCCAGTTTTCCCTGTGTCTTGAGGATAGAATAAAGGTCGAGGAGAGTCTGAGAAGGATGCTGATTGGCTCCGTCACCCGCATTTACAACCGGAACGGTTGCAACCTCTGAGGCATATCGCGAACTTCCTTCCAAAGGATGGCGCATCACGATCATGTCGACATAATTGTTCACCATCTTGATGGTGTCCTTGAGAGTCTCACCCTTACTCTGGCTTGTGTTGGAAGCGTCAGAGAATCCGATGACCTTTGCTCCAAGACGATTGATGGCTGTCTCAAAACTGAGCCTGGTTCTGGTAGAAGGTTCAAAGAAGAGACTTGCAATCACCTTTCCTTCCAGGAAATTCTGAACCCTGTTCTGTTCGAACTCCTTTGCAGTTTCCAGGACGTGGAGGATCTCCTCCTTTGAAAAGTCCCAGATCGAAATCAAACTTTTTCTACTCATATATATTAAGTTAAATCATTTCCTCAACATAACATCCTTCCACATCTCCCATCCTTTCCAGAAAGGTGTCGACAAGAGACAGACGTACACTTGTGTCCAGACTACACTCCATATCGAACTTCTGATTCTTCTGCTCCAGGCCCATATCCTTGAACACCTTCATCACGCTGTTCATGCTCATGTACCCGAAATGAACCCTGTACATCCTGGATGCAATCTTTTCGACGATTTCGGCATTCGCCAGAGCGTCAGCAGTCGATGTCTTGTAGGCCCTTATCAACCCCGGAATACCAAGCTTGATACCTCCGAAATATCTGACCACAACTACAAGAATATCGCTGAGCCCACAGGAATCTATCTGCCCCAGAACAGGTCTGCCGGACGATCCTGACGGCTCACCATCATCATTCGCACGAAACTTGTCTCCCTTATATCCAAGTCTGTAGGCATATACATGATGCCTCGCGTCGTAGTACTCCTTCTTGAGCGCCGCGACGATCTCCTTCACTTCGTCTTCTGTTTCAACGGGATACGCATGGGCAATGAATCGACTGCCATTGTCCTTGAAGAGTCCTTTCGCTTCAGCGGCGATGCTCTTATACGAATCTTGGATCTGAGATGTGTCCATAGCAAATCCAAAATTAAGCATTTTCTGAAACAATGCGAAATTTTTTATCATCACTATTTTTCTGCACCACTTAAACAGAAAATTTACTATCTTTGATTCCGCTTCCGGAGCCCCTGGAGGCTATTTTTTACCACGAACAATTCTAACTGTCTATGATACTGAGATATAGGGTTTCCCTTCCCGGATTAAAGGGATTTGCAAGAGTATATGAGGTAAAATCTACCGCTTCATTGTATAGCCTGCACAAGCAGATGAGGGCAGACATGGACTTCCCGCAGGACCAGGTTGTACTTTTCAAGGCTTTTGCTCCAAACGGTGATGTAGCTGCACGCTACAGCGTCTTCCAGGATTTCGGACTCGGAACGATTGACAGCGTGACTTTTGGAGAGTGTCATAAGAGAGAGGAGGACAAGTTCATCTACTTCTACGACACCACAAATGTAAAAAGCGTAATCGTCACATGCGAAGGAGAGGTGCCTGAACGCAAGAATACGCTCTATCCTGTTCTTGTTGAGACAAAGGGACCTAATCCTATCGAGTTCGAAAACGGTTATGTAGCATTTGAAGATCTTCCGGACGACAAGAAGAAGGATCCGGATGATGACGACTTCGATGATTTCGATGACGATGACGACTCTGATGACGACGATAACGACACAGAGGAAATCTACGGCGACGACGATGACGAATAAACTGATCATAATTCTTGGCCCGACCGCTGTAGGCAAGACAGACTACAGCATCGAGACTGCGCTCAAGTATGATTCGCCGATAATTTCTTGTGACTCGCGTCAGATCTACAAGGAAATGACCATAGGCACGGCCGTGCCTTCTGCTGAACAGCTGGCCGCTGTTCAGCATTATTTTATCCACTCCCATACGGTTACTGAACTGTATACCGCCGGAAAATATGAACTCGAGGCACTGGAACTTATAAACAGACTCTTTGCCGAAGGACATGAGACCCTGGTGATGGCAGGCGGTTCCGGATTCTATGTGGATGCCCTGGTGAATGGACTTGACGACTTTCCGGCAGCAGACCTGCAGTTGAGAGATGAACTGACCAGACGTCTTCGTGAAGAGGGTGTGGAAAATCTCAGGATGGAACTGAAGGCACTGGATCCGGAAAGCTACAATACCATCGACATTGCAAACGGCCAGAGAGTAATCAGAGCGCTTGAGGTCTGCCTCATGACAGGCAAGCCGTTCTCTTCGTTCAAGACAGCTCCCCGCAAATCAAGAAACTTCGAGATAGAGAAGATAGGTCTGACCAGACCACGCGAGGTACTGTATGACCGGATCAACAGAAGAGTCGTCCAGATGGTAGATGACGGTCTTGTAGACGAAGTGCGTTCATTGACTCAGTACAGAGATCTTGCCGCCCTTCAGACAGTGGGCTATAAGGAGATCTTCGACTGGTTCGATTATCAGGACGGTCTTGTTTCGGCAGAAGGCTTCGGCCCGACTACTCCTGGAGACGGTCCTGTGACATCACTTGACAGAGCAGTCGAACTGATCCAACGCAACACCCGCCGCTACGCCAAGCGCCAGCTCTCCTACTGGGGACGCGACAAAGACATCCGATGGATGGAGATATAAAAAAGCAGCGTGTTTCCGCGAGGAAACACGCTGCTGATTTCTTAGAGACCGCGACCACGGAGGAGTGCTCCTGAATCAGGATCTGCACCACGGAAGCGTCTGTAAAGCTCCATAGGCTCCTCGCTGCCACCCTTCTCAAGGATGTTCTTACGGAACGATGTCGCAGTTGCCTGATCGAAGATTCCCTTCTCTTTGAAGAGCTCGAATGCGTCCTTGTCAAGAACCTCAGCCCAGAGGTAACTGTAGTAACCTGCGCTGTATCCGCCGCTGAAGATGTGTGCGAAGTAAGTACTGCGGTAGCGTGGGATGATCTCGTCGATAAGACCCATCTCCTTGCATGCTTGAGCCTCAAATGCCATAGGATCGAGACCTTCTACTGAAGTAAGTTCATGCCACTTCATATCAAGGATAGAAGCGGCAGCAAGCTCAGTTGTCATGAAGCCCTGGTTGAATGTCTCAGCAGCCATGATCTTTGCCACAAGCTCGTCAGGAATCACCTCACCAGTCTCATAGTGACGAGCATAACTTGCAAGAACCTCTTTCTGGAATGCCCAGTTCTCCATGATCTGTGAAGGAAGTTCCACGAAGTCACGTGCAACTGAAGTTCCTGCTACGCTCTTGTAAGTACACTGACTGAGAAGTCCGTGAAGAGCATGTCCGTACTCATGGAAAAGAGTCTCAACCTGATCAAGGGTCATGAGTGAAGGCTTGTCAGCTGTAGGCTTTGCAAAGTTTCCTACGTTTACGATTACAGGACGTACGCCATACTCCTGCTCCACGAAGTTAGTCATCCATGCACCACCTCTCTTTGTGCTGCGTGGGAAGTAGTCTGTAAGGATCACACCGATGAGTGAACCGTCAGCGTCAGTCACCTTGAAGCCCTCTACATCCTCATGATATACAGGGATATTCTCGAGCTTCTCATACTGAAGACCCCAAAGTTTTGTAGTGAGGTCAAACACACCCTGACGCACGTTCTCCATCTTGAAATATGGCTTCGTCTGCTCCTCATCGAGAGCGTACTTCGCCATACGCACCTTCTCTGTATAGTAAGCCCAGTCCCAAGGCTCGATCTTGGAGCCTGCAGCAACAAGGCCTGCCTTGATGTCCTTGTCCATCTCCACCTGCATATCCTTGATCTCAGCCTTAGCCTTTGCTACAGCAGGCTTCATGAGGCTTGCAAGGAACTCATCCACAGTCTCAGGGTTACCGGCCATCTTGTCAGCAAGGATCATCTGAGCAGGATTCTCATAGCCAAGAAGATTTGCCTTCTCGATGCGAAGAGCCATCATCTTCACCATAAGGTCCTTTGTATCATACTCATTTCCGTTGTTACCACGTGAAGAATATGCCTTGAACATCTTCTCTCTTACCGCACGGTCCTTCTCTGCTGCCATTGCGACAGGATACTCTGAGATAGTCACACCGAACTCTTCAGCAAATGCATTGTTCTCTGCGAGGAGATAGTTGCCGAATGTGTTTGAAAGAGAAGAGAGTTCAAGGTTGATCTCACGCATGCGCTCCTGAGCAGCCGCATCAAGTGCGATACCGTTCTTTACGAATCCGTCGTGGAGTTTCTTGAGAACCATCTTCTGCTCCTGGTTGAGACCAAGGTTCTCGATATCCTTGTAAAGGACAGCAACCTTTGCAAAGAAATCAGGGTTCATCATGATGTTGTCGCTGTGGACAGAAATCAAAGGAAGAGCCTCCTCTACGATAGCCTGGAGAGACTCTGTAGCATCTGACTCGGACACGTTGAAGAGAACGCTTGTAACACGGCCAAGAACTGCACCAGAGTTCTCATACGCAACAACTACATTCTCGAATGTAGGAGCTTCAGTATTTGAGATGATTGCAGCAATCTCTACCTCCTGCTGGCGGATACCCTCCTCGATTGCAGGGATGTAATGTTCCTCCTTGATCTGACCGAAATCAGGAATTCCGTACGGAGTATCCCACTCCGAGAAGAACGGATTCTTGTTAGTGCATGACATAGCCGCCATGATCATTGAAATTGTAATAAGTATTCTTTTCATATATAATAAGTTGATTTTTCATTAGCTTAAAGTCCCCAGACAGAGGATTCAGCCGGATTCTGCTTCTCTACGGCAGCCGCCTCGTCTGCGCCGATCTTGCCTGCGAGGTTCACAAAGAAGTCAAGACCGGTCATTTCCTCCAGCTCGTCGATTGTCATCGAAACAGCCTTGAGGTCCGAATTGTTCGGAGCATAATTCTTGTGTTCTGTAAAGAAACCTGCAGAGGTCCACTCCTGTTCTGCTCCCTTCTTATATACAAGCACTGCCTTGAAGAATGCAGTCGGGATGGTGATCTTCTTTCCGTCTGTGTCGGTGCTGAATTCGGTTGCATCCGCGACAGTACATCCGGTCACCACGTATGTTGTATCAGACGCATTGGCAACAGACCTTATCTTGTCTTCCAGATTCGCCCATATGCCTTCATTATGCTCATTCAGCTGAGGGGCGATATTGGTTCCGTAGAATGTCTGCTCATTCGCCTCCCTGCAGCAAAGACGGTCAGCAGAAGGAAGCTGGTGGCCTCTTGCATAATCACCCGCATATCCTGAACCCGGATTTGAAGACTTGTCCTTTCCGAGCAGCGGGTCATATTTGAATGCATCGGTCCTGTCTACCACCTTATCAGTATATGTCTTGTTGAGAGGATAAGCGACCCAAACAGACACAAGGTCGTTCTGACTCCACGCAAAAGAGTAGTTTCTATATACCTTATCCTTCATCGGGAAGCTATGCGAATAATATCCGTAAGCATCGTTGTCTGTAGCTGGAAGCTCCATCCACTGTGTCTTGGTAGGATCGATTTCAGGAACTATGACTTCCTCGTATGAACCCGAAAGAACCGCTACATTGCGGATTTCCCATGTACCCGCCTTCTTCGTTGTACTGCTGTATCTGAAACCAAGCTTGACCTTATTGCCCACATAGTCCTTGAGACTCCAGTTTCCGGCCTCGACAAAGGTCCAGCTTGTAGGATAATCACCCTTTTCAATGATGAGAGGTTCCCACTCGCCACCTGCCTTCGAAATCCATACGGTAGCTTCTTCGGATGCGGTTCCGAAATATCCGCCGGCATGCTCGAATGTAAGATATGCATCAGCAACAGCAGTCAGGTCGATATCAGGAGATATAAGCCAGCTCTCCGACTCATGATTTTTGGCTGTGCTGTTCTCATAGGCTGTCGCCTTCATACACTTGTAATCTGACGAATGTTCCCATACAAAGCCCAACTGCTCCGGTACCTTGACATCCTGAACAGTGAAGCTGCCTGCGCTTTTCTCCAATGCCTCATAGAAGAGAGCATTTGCAGGTGCTGAAGAATCGAATGCATGGCTCTGACTGATCTTCACATCCTGTGTCAGCCCATCAGCAGCAAACGTAAGGACCGCCTCTCTGGCTCCGGCATTGTTCTTCTGGACGGTCACCTTGACTTCCTGCTTGTAGTTGGATGCTGCTCCGGAAGCAGGATCGACTGTAAGCCAGTCATACGCACCGCTTACTGTCCAATCAACATTGGACATAAGCGAGAGAGTTATTTCGCCACCTGCTGCAGGAATCGCATAAGGTTCTGCTGGAGTGACCTTCATCTGCGGGTCCTTCTTTACAGGATCCGGAGCAGGTTCGTCACAAGAAATAGCCATGGATACGGCTGCAACGGCAAGTATGGCCGATGTAATCCATTTCATCAATTTCATAATACCAATTATCAGTTTTTCTATCTTTTTTTGCTAAAAGGCAAATTTATGGAAAAACCCTGAAACATCCGCCACCAGACATAAAAAATCCGGCGGGCGCATCTGCATGCGTCCGCCGGAAAGTTTCACTTTCCTATATATTACTTCATCAGGTTTCTGTTTACGTTGCTTGTCAGAATCTCCATCTGACGGATTGCAGTTTCATTCAGTCTGATAAGCCTGTCGGACTGATCCATTCCGCTTTCTATCAGTACCGAGTTCATGCTTTCCATATTCGAGAGACATATCAGTTCATTGATTGTCGCATAGTCACGTATGTTTCCTTCAGCTTCAGGATGGGATTCTCGCCATTCCTTTGCAGTCATTCCAAACAATGCGACATTCAGCAAATCTGCTTCAGATGCATACACATATCTCAACTGATTTGCAGTCACCTTTTCAGGAATAAGATTTCTGCTTACTGCGCTTGTATGGATATGGTAATTGATCCTAGCCAACTCACGCTTTGCGCTCCAACCCAGCTTCGACTGTTCATATTCTTTCAATCGTTGGAACTCCTTTACCATATAGAGTTCAAACTCTACTGATATCCAGCTTGCAAACTTGAAGGCTATATCTTTATGAGCATAAGTGCCACCATAACGCCCCGCACGGGTTACTATACCTATGGCCCCGGTTGCATTTGTCCACTTTTGTGGTGACAATGTAAATGCATTCAGACCTGCTTCCATTTTAAACCTACCGAATTCGGTAGGTTTAAAATCCGGATTGAAAATAGTTTCCCACAGACCTAGATACTCGATCGTATTACGATTTCGCATCCAATGATTGATAACAAGAAATGGGTCATCGCTTTTATGCTTGGCGATGTCCGTCAACGAAATGTAATCATTTTCGTTGATGCTGAGGATTGTGACCTCAGACTCTTTGACTTTGATCTTTGCCATACATATTAATATTTAACATGCTGCAAAGTTCGATATAGAGGTGCCTGAAACAGGATAAGAAACAGAAAAATCTTTTTTATGATTTCCGTAATCCGTCACCATATACAGACATTTCGTCACATTTTTCTTTTTATTATCATTCCACAAAAAAATCCGGCGGGCGCATCTGCATGCGTCCGCCGGAAAGTATCATAATATTAAGTCAGATTATTCAGCTACGACATTGAACATGATTGCACGGAAACCAGTCTCAATTGTCTTCACAGTTACCTCTGTTTCTGCATCAAGAGCTGCAGAGAGAGTAAGAGTGTAGTGATCCGAGTCAGCTACTGTGATAGTATAAGGAGCGTTTCCTGTTGCACCATCGTTTGCAGCAACTTCCTGTGTTCCAAGAACAGTCTCACCTACAGAGAACTGAAGCTTGCTAGGAGTTCCCTTCCATGCAACTGCATAGTAAGAAAGCTTCTTTGTACCCTTTGGAAGAGTGATCTTAGCCTCACCATACTTCTTGCTGGTTCCAAACTTCAATGTAGCAACATCAGCAACACCGTTTACTGTAGCAAGACCATCTGTATAAGCAGCGTCAACTGTTGTGAAAGTCACGTTGCTTGCATACGCAGAAGCCTCTTCGCTTCCTGTATTGTCATCACCACCTTCTTCGGTGTCATCACCACCCTCTGACGGAGTCTCGTGTGAGATGTAGTAAGCAGGACCGCCTACCTGTACAGTACCGTTGTATGAAGTTCTTGTACCTACGATAGTAACCTTGTCACCTTCCTTAAGACCGATCTTTGTGAAAGACTTGTCGTTCTTTGCAACAGGACCTACTGTAAGGCCATATACATATACCTTACCAGTCTCGTCAGTAAGATCGAAGTTACCGTAAGCACTCTGCTTTGTAGGATCTTCCTTATCCATTGCGATGTTGGATACGATACCTGTAAGCATGTATCTTGTATCATCCTCTGCAGCAGCGATGAACTCAGCTACAGTAGCAGTCTTGTGACCGATGTGGCTTACATAATATGCAGGACCACCTACCTGAGCCTTTCCGTTGTACTCAGCTCTTGTACCGATGAGGGTAACAACGTCACCTTCCTTGATACCGAGGCTTGGGAATGACTTGTCGTTCTTCTCTACCTTTGTTGCAGTGAGACCGTATACATATACAGAACCTGTTCCGTCAACGAGGTCGAAGTTACCATAATCGCCAGTCGCGAGGTTTGCAACCTTACCGGTGAGCTTGAAGAGAGCTGTTCCTGCTGGCTGAGCAAGGAAGTCAGCAACAGAGCACTCTACGATAGAACCAATCTGCTTGAGTGATGTTGCAGCAGTATACTCAACGCCGTTGCTTGTAGTCTTGAAAGTAAGGTCTACTGTACGGTCACCACCTGCATTTGCAGCAGCAGTGAAGGTAACAACTGTAGTTGAAGCAGAAGCTGACACACCAGTTACTGAAAGCCATGACTGAGCCTCCTCAGGAACGACTACTGTCACACCCTCACCCTTAGCAGTAAGAGTTACAGTGAAGTCACCACCCTCGATAGGGAGAGTTGCATCCTCCGGAGATACCTCATCAACCTTGATGAGGGACTTCTCGATAGCGATTACTGTTACATTAACGAGCTCGATTGTACCGCTATAGTCCTTTCTAGGACCCTCGCATGTAACGATGTCACCAACTTCGATTCCGTGCTTTGTGAACTGCTTCTCAGCACCATCGTAAAGAGTACCATATACATATACAGTACCTGTCTCATCCTCAAGATACCAGTTACCATACTGAGTGTTTGCAATTGAAGTAACAGTACCCTTGACACGATAGACAGTTCCGTCAACACCCTGCTCGTTTACGAACTTACAAGTAGAGATAGGAACCTCAACCTTCTCAGTCATCTGGAGAACGTTGATGGTCTGAACAGCACCCTCACAGTTGAGTGAAAGAGCTACCTCGTTTGTAGAGGTTGCCTTACCTGCTGTGAAAGTCACTGTAGCATCACCTGTACCTGATACCGGAGATACTGTAAGCCACTCAGGAACTCCTGTGAACTCCCATGCACCTACAGCCTTTACATCGATGGTCTGTGAGCCACCCTCTGCAGGAAGTGCAACATATGATGAGGATACCTTAACCTCGCTAAGGAATCTCTCCTCCTCCTGACATCCCACGAATGCGAATGCAAGAGCAGCTGCGAGAATTGTGAAAATATTTCTAAGTTTCATGATATTCCTGCAATTAATTAGTTAAACATGTACTTGATACCTACTGAAGCATACCAGCACTGACCGAGTGCACGGTTTCTCTGCCACATCTCAACATCACCTGATACAGCTGATGGAGTAGAGAATGTAGCGTAACCGTCAGCATCAACACCCTCATACTTGAGGATACGTCCCTCTGCAAGAGCAGGGTTCATGTACTTAGACACACCCCAGCTTGAGTTGAACATGTTGAGGACGTTCTTGATGTCGAGGCTGAGCTGGAGCTTGTTCACAGACTTGCCTGTCTGAACCTTGAAGTCGTGCTTGTAGCTGAAGTCAAGACGGTGTACCCATGGAGAGTAAACGCTGTAAGCCTCAGCATACTTGCCCTGGTTCTTGCTGAGATACTTGTCAGCATGAACGAAGTCCATGAAACGCTGCTCGTCGTCAGCTGATACGAAACGGAACTCTCTGTCAGCAACCTGCTGGTCTGTAGGGATGAAGATAAGGTCGTAGTTATAGCTGTCACCGTTCATGTCGTTTGAAGTCATGTAAGTGTAGTTATAACCGCCTCTCCAAGACTCATAGATGAAGCTGAAGTGGTTGCCGCTCTTGTCGCTGTGAGTAAGGGAAGCAACGAAACGGTCTGGAGTCACATACTGTGAGTTGTGGAGACCCGGATCGTTAGGTCCGTAGATAGTACCGATATAGTTGAGTACTGAAGAAGCGTTTGAACCAGGCATACCTGTAAGCTCCTTGTTCACAGTGTGAGTATATGCAGCCATGAGTGAGAGGCCCTCTACAGGACGCATGTTAACTGTGAATGTACCTGAGTAACCGTAACCCTTGTTAGTGTTCTCGAGAACGTAAGCGTTAGGAAGGTTTACAACCTTACCGTTAGCCTCGTAAGACTGCTTGTAGTTCTGGAAGATAGGACGGTTGTCAACACCGTTGAATCTTGCGAATCCGTGTACTGGGTTTACGCTCCAGTCTCTGATCACAACGCCGTTTACAGTCTTGTTGAAGATACCCTCAGCGCTGATAGAGAATGGGAATGATGTAGGGAAGTTGTAGTCGATAGCGAGTGAAGTCTTCCATACCTGAGGCATCTTGAACTTAGGATCCACAGCAGAGATCTCTGAAGGAACTGTACCGTCCTCTGGAGAGATTGTGTTAGGGAATCCGAGTGAATTGAGCTTAGCGAGGAGCTCCTCTCTCTTGAGGATACCGCCAGCGAATGCGCTCATGTCATAGTAGTTCTTGCCACCCTTCTCGATTGAAGGACCAGTGTAGCCAGGGATGATTGTCTGAGTCTCACCGAGCTTAGCCTGGTACTGAACCATACCTGAGTTTGTAGGCATGTTGGTGAAGAACACGAGTGGAAGACGACCTGAGAAGAGACCTGTACCTCCACGTACCTTAAGGCTGTTGTTTCCAAGGACATTCCAAGAGAAACCTACGCGTGGAGAAGCTGTGATTGCAGCTGAAGGCCACTTACCGGTGTCGATGTGACGCTCTACGCCGTCAACAACATATGTAAGATCATAGATAGCCTTGTTGGTCATAAGGTCCTGATTGTCGAAGAAGAGACCGTCAAGACGGAGACCGTAAGTGAGCTTGAAGTTCTCAGTAGCATCCCACTCGTCCTGAGCATAGAGACCTGCCTTGTGGAAACGTACGCGAGCTGCAGGAACAGCCTCTCCGTCGTAACCGTAAGTAAGACATACTACCTCAGGAGCAGCACCGTTCATGAAGTCCTCAAGGCTCTTGTAACGATAGTAACCTGTACCGTTTCTCATATAAGCGTTGTCAGCCATCTGGTACTCATAGTTGAGACCTGCAGTGAACTTGTGTGCACCTGCATAATATGTAAGGTCATCCTTAACGCTGATGTGAGTATTGTGTACACCGTTGTTCCATGTGAAGAGCTCGTATCCGAGAGCGATGTATGGGAGAACTGCGCTGCCGTCATCCTTACGGATGTCGATGAACGGCATATCCTCTGAGTTTGTTCCACGGATGTCGTCAAGCTTTGAGTAAGTTGCAAGGAACTGGTTTGAGAGGTTGTCTGAAAGACGGCTGTTGAGGTCGAGTGAAACTGTGCTCACAACGTTGTCCATAGAGTACATTGAGTTAGCGTAAGCCATACCGTACTCAGAGAAACGGCTGAAGCCAGAACGTGAACCACCGTCCATTGAAGAACCGTTAGTGCTGTTCCATCCTCTGTTGAGGGTGTAGTTGTAACGCACTGCGAGCTTGTGGTTGTCGTTGATGTTCCAGTCAACACGTGCAAGAACCTTCATGTTGCTCTCGTTCGCAGGATAGTCTGTCCATGAACCTGTATCGTAACCATACTTCTCCTTAACGAAGTTTGAAACCTTCTCAAGGTCAGCGAGAGTAGTACGTGACACATAGTTGTCAGCATCCATGACACCGTCAACAGATGCTCTCCAGCGGTTAACCACTGTAGGGATCTGTGCGTACTCTGCGTTCACGAAGAAGAAGAGCTTGTTCTTGATGATAGGACCACCGAGGGTGAAACCGTAAGTTGTGTTTCTATCCTTCTGACGTGCACCTGAAATCATCTCACCCTCAACAGTATCACCACGGAGGTTCTCGTTACGGTGATATATGTAAGCAGATCCCTTGAATGTGTTTGTACCAGACTTGGTGATCGCGTTCACACCACCACCGATGAAGTTAGTCTGACGAACATCATAAGGAGAGATAACCACCTGCATCTCCTCGATTGCATCGATAGAGATAGGACTTCCGCCTCCTGGGAGACCGTCGCTGAGACCGAAGTTGTTGTTGAAGTTTGCACCGTCGACAGTGAAGTTAGCTGTACGACCGTCCTGACCAGCGAAGCTCATTCCGTTACCTCCGTATGGAGAAAGTCTTGTAACATCAGTAATGCTTCTGCTGATAGTAGGCAGAGCAGTGATCTGGTTACCGGAAATGTTAGTAGCGGAACCCATCTTCTGGGCAGAGAACTTTGATGCAGCTGCCGCGATTACCATCGCCTCGCCGAGCATTTCAGAGTCATCCTTGAGCTCTGCATCGAGAGAGAATGTCTCAGCAAGCTGAAGAGTCAGGTCAGTAAAGAGTACTGACTGGAAGCCGAGGCATGAAACCTCAACAGAGTAAGGACCGCCGGCACGCATACCATTGATGGCATAACGTCCATCCTCATTAGTAACCACGCCGTAAACTGTGCCGGAAGAAGTGTGGGTAGCGACAATAGCCGCACCGATCACTGGCTGACCAGCAGCATCAACAACGCGTCCACCAAGGGCAGATGTAGTTACCTGCGCAGAGGCAGCTACTGCCATAAGCATCGCTGCAAAAGCAGCAATAAGACACTTAATTGTTTGTTTCATAACACTTTAGATAATAATAATAAGGTTTTATGCCGCGAAGATACTACATTTTAACGACGTTAGAAAATTTTAGATAAACTTTTAATCCGCGGAAACAAATATTTAACAATTAACATTTTAAAGAATGTTTGCATATTAAAAATTTTATCTAACTTTGCCGCCCGAAATAAGATATGTGGAGAGATTTGCCTGCTTGCAACCACGTTAAAAAATGCTAAAATATCATCTATGTTTTGTGTTTTTGTGACGGCTCCGCATTTCTGTGGGGCTTGTTTTTTATGCCAGGGGCTCTGCCCCTTAATACCCCGCGGCCTTTGCGCCTTTCCGACTTTTGAAACAAAAGTCCCGGCCCGGCCGGTCGTCTGATGACGACTTTTTATGCCAGGGGCTCTGCCCCTTAAGCCCGGCGGGCTAAAGCCCTACTGCTTCGGGACGAACATCCACCGGATGTTCTCTAAAGCCCTCGCGACCCCGCGGCCGTCAAGCCCGACCTGATCGGGCTTCTATGAAAAGAAAATATAAAACATAAAAACGATATGAACTACTTATTTACATCAGAATCAGTATCTGAAGGACATCCAGACAAGGTGTCTGACCAGATCTCAGACGCAATCCTCGACGAATTCCTCCGTCAGGACCCAGAGGCAAAGGTAGCTTGCGAAACATTCTGCAGCACAGGACTCGTAGTTGTAGGTGGTGAGGTCCGCTCAGAGGACGCTTACGTAGACATCCCTAAGACAGTACGCCGAGTAATCAACAAGATCGGTTACGACAAGGCAGAGTACATGTTCGACGGCAACTCATGCGGTATCCTCTCTGCACTTCACGAGCAGAGCGTCGACATCAACCGCGGTGTCGTAGGAGAAGATGCTGATGCACAGGGCGCAGGTGACCAGGGAATGATGTTCGGTTATGCATGCCGCGACACAGAAGAGTACATGCCACTTCCGCTTGCACTCGCACACCAGGCACTTCTCATGCTTGCAAAGATCCGCAAGCAGCAGCCTGAGCTCATGCCATACCTCCGCCCAGACTCAAAGTCACAGTTCACAATCGAGTACGACGGCGAGACAAACGAGCCAGTACGTATCCATACAATCGTAATCTCTACTCAGCACGATGAGTTCACATCTGCAACTCTCGGAAACATGAGCTACGCTGACGGCTGTGCACAGTTCGGACAGAAGCGTGTTGACGAGGAAATGCAGAAGAAGATCCGTCAGGACGTACAGAACATCCTCATCCCTATGCTCGTAGAGACTCTCGCACCTGAGACAGCAGCCCTCTTCAAGGGAGACTACATTCTCCACGTGAACCCTACAGGAAAGTTCGTGATCGGAGGTCCTCACGGCGACACTGGTCTTACAGGACGTAAGATCATCGTAGACACATACGGCGGAAAGGGCGCACACGGTGGTGGAGCATTCTCAGGAAAGGACCCTTCAAAGGTCGACCGTTCAGCAGCATATGCAGCAAGATACATTGCAAAGAACATGGTAGCTGCAGGAGTAGCTCGCGAGATGCTCGTTCAGGTTTCATATGCAATCGGAGTAGCTCGTCCATTGAGCATCTTCGTAAACACTTATGGAACAGCAGCAAATGGCTTGAGCGACGGAGAGATCGCAAAGAAGATTGAGGAGATCTTCGACCTTCGCCCTGCAAAGATCATCGAGAAGTTCGGTCTCAAGAAGCCTATCTATGAGCCTACTGCATCTTACGGACACGTAGGACGTACTCCATACAAGGAGTGTGTGACAATGGTCCGCAACGGTGTAAAAACTCAGGAGTATGTCCAGTTCTTCGGATGGGAGCTCCTCGACTCTGTAGACATGATCAAGGAAGCATTCGAACTGTAACAGTTCTCTTATAAAGACACCAGCCCCATCATTCCAGCGCAGCATTTACCTGAATTTCTGCGAAGCGGAATGATGGGGTTGGTGTCTTAATATGCGGATACTTACATTCTGTCCATCTCTCTGCGGAGGTCTTTCTCCTTGATCGAAGCACGCTTGTCGTATTCCTTCTTACCACGTGCAAGAGCGATGAGGATCTTTGCATAGCCGTTATCGGCGATATACAGCTTGACTCCGACTATTGTAAGTCCTTTTTCCTTGACTGCTCTCTGGAGCTTGTTCAGTTCCTTACGGCTGAGAAGGAGCTTGCGGTCACGACGCGGATCATGCTTTCCCCAGCTTCCCCACCAGTATTCCGCAATATGCATGTTCTTCACATATAGTTCGTTGCTGTTGAAATAACAGAACGTATCCACCAGCGAAGCCTTGCCGGCTCTGATGGACTTGATCTCCGTACCGGTCAGCACAATACCCGCCTGGAAGGTCTCGATGAACTCATAGTCAAACGACGCCCTCCTGTTCTTGATCTCTACACTGCTTTTTGCTTTCGGCATATTCTTCAAATTTGTGAGATGCAAAGATACTTCTTTTTACCTATCTTTGCACAATTATGGCAAAGAAACCGTTTACCCCCATTCCTCCGATGGCGGAACTTCCTCCCGCAGAGGAAATAAACGTCAGGGAACTGCTTGACAAATATCTCGCCGGAGAAATCGACCTCATCTGCGTCCTGGGCCCCACCGCATCAGGAAAGACCCGCTACGCAGTCCAGCTCGCCCGCCAGATCAACGCTATGCTTCATGGTATCGGCCATCACGGAGACTCTTGTCGCCAAGGACTGTGCCACCCGCGGCACGGAAGCGGGGGGACCACAAGCGAAGCGCAGTGGTGGGGTGAGCGAAGCGAACGTCCGGGCGACGAGGGTCTCCGTGATGGAAGCACACCTGCCGGAGCAGAGATCATTTCAGCTGATTCCAGACAGGTATACCGAGGCATGGACATAGGTACCGGCAAGGACCTCTCGGAATACGAAGAGATTCCGTACCACCTTATGGACATTGTCGACGCCGGAGAAAAATACAACATCTTCGAATACCAGCGCGACTTCGAAAAGGCTTATAAGGACATTGTCGACAGAGGCGGAATCCCTATTCTGTGCGGCGGAAGCGGACTTTACATCGAAGCAGCAACATGCGGATACTCGCTGCCCGAAGTCCCTGCGAATCCTCAGCTGAGAGCAGAACTTGAACAGAAGTCCGACGAAGAACTCATCGCACAGCTCGCATCCCTCAAGCCGCTCCACAACAACACCGACTACGACACCCGCAAGCGCCTGATCCGTGCCCTGGAAATAGCCATCTACGAAGCCGAACATCCCGTAGTACGCACATCCTTCCTTCCGAAGAACACATATTACATAGGCACACTCGTGACCCGCGACGAGCGCAATGCCCGCATTGACCGAAGACTCGACGCCCGAATCGAAGAAGGAATGGTCGAAGAGATACGAAGCCTTGTCGACGGCACACATCCGGCACTACCGGCAGGCCATGGACCGATCCCGGCAGAAGACCTCATATACTATGGTCTTGAATACAAATTCGTTACACAGCACGTGATCGGAGAACTCACCCTCGAAGAAATGCGCACCCAGCTCTCGACAGCCATCCACCAGTTCGCAAAGAGGCAGATGACATGGTTCCGAGGAATGGAACGCAAAGGCATCCGAATCCATTGGACTGAAGTTTAAGGCCTCTGCAGGTTTGCGTATTTGAAGATTTTTTTACTACCTTTGTCAACGTTATAACAATTTTAATACGTATTTACTATGAACCTTAGAGTTTTCAAGAAAGACATCGAGTTTTTCGTCGCAGAATTCATTGACGACTGCGCACTCTTCGTAGCGTTGAACCCACACAAGGATGCTGACGAAATCGTAGAGATAATTGATGAGGCTGTAGAGCTTTACAACGACCTCAAGAGTAGAGCAAGCCACGCAGAAGGAAACAAGAAAGCTTACTACAACGGTCTCACAAAGGAGATGTTCGAGAAGCTTGACGAACTTTGCGAGAAACTTAGCTCAGTAGTTTCAAAGGAGGCGTAATCTCCCGAACTCAAAGAAAAAGACAGTCCGATACCGCAAGGTACCGGACTGTTTCGTTTTAATATGCCGAAGCAAGTGCCGCCATTATCTTATCCAGCAGCGGACGCACCTTCCACGTCGGTGACGTACAGTTGTTGGTCATGATGGAAAAGACAATCGTCTGACCGGAAGGATCGGACGGAAGAACATATCCGCTGTAACACCTTACTCCGTTCATCGATCCGCTCTTTGCCTTGATCCTGGTTCTTAGAGCAAAAGGATGACCGTTCATATTGTATTGCAACGTTCCGTTTCCTCCCGGCGATGGCAGACTGCGAAGATAGGCCTCGTACGCCGGAGACTCCATCATCGCATCCAGAAAACGGCACATGAAGTCTGCGGAAACATAATTCTGTCTTGAAAGTCCGCTTCCGTCCTGGATATGCGCTCCACGGGAAGAGTCAACAGCAAGAATCTTCAGCACATCATTGAGCGCCACATAAGAAGAATCGTAACTTGCACTCTGGCGAAGTTCCTTTCCGAGAGTCCTGAACAAGGTTTCTGCAAAGACATTGTTGCTTGCATGGTTTGTCTCGAAGGCAATACGGTCCAGCGTCGGAGAGAATGTGGAGCCGAGGAGCGTGAGCGACGAGGCGTCCTGGAGCTCGACACCAGCCTTCAGCCTGGTATCCGACGGTCCTGCAGAACAAGCTATACCATTCTTCTGCAAGTAGTTATAAAAATAATGCGCGCAGGTATATTCAGGAAACTTGTTTGCACAGTCCAGTCTCTTTGCCGCCCTGTCCACTCCGAACGTACCCCTGATTGCTGCAACCGGAGCAAGATCGCTCGCATACATATAAAGGAGGTCACCTGTCCCCTTCTGTCCTGTCGTACAATCATATCTGAACTCCATCCATGGTGCATCTGGATAATAAGGACTTATTTTCACAGGATCGCCTACCTGAGCGCCGGCTGACACAGAAAAGGACTGCATGTTCTCATAAAACATAAGACCTGTAGTTCCCGCACCATAATATGTACCTACGTCCTCAAGAAGCCATGTAGGCTCCTCTGCCATACCGTCCATCCATCTTCCATCCCCAATGATACGGCCCTCGATCTTCTTTATCCCCGCAGCACGCACAATTGCTTCCCACTGAGCGAATGTCCAGTCAAGATTCACTGCAATCGAATCTTTCGATCCAAGAGTAGGATCACCACCTCCGATTATATACAGGTCACCATACAAGGTTCCGTCCTCAATGGTTCCGCAGTATCCCAGACTTGTCTCAAACTGCCAGTCAGGCCCTAGAGAATGAAGAGCCGCACCTGTACTTATAAGCTTCATATTGGATGCCGGAAGCATCATCGTCCCCGCATTGATGTCAACAAGAGTCTCTCCATCTGCTGTCCTGACACATATTCCCACGACTGCCTCGGCAAATGCAGGATCTGCAGCAATGGATGCTACTTTATCATGAAGACTCCCTCCTGCCTGCTGTGCCTGCACAGAAACCGCTGCAAGAGCCATCAATATCAGAAATACTATCTTTTTCATCATAATCTCAACGCCTTATACATGACAAAATTAGTAATTTTTCCGGAAAGGATTAAGGAATAAATCCATATCTTTGTACGATATCACTATTATGACGAATATGGCAAAGAAAGTACTTGTTTCAGGAGGTGCAGGATATATCGGCAGCCACGTGACAGTAGAGCTCATCGCTGCAGGATATGAGGTTATAGTTGCAGACAACATGTCCAACTGCGACCTCACATGTTTCGAAGGCGTCAAGAAGATCACAGGAAGGGACGACATACCTTTCTATGAGATCGACTGCTGCGACTTCGGAGCTGTAAACAAGCTGTTCGACGAACAGAACATCGATGCAGTGATTCACTTCGCAGCATTCAAGGCTGTCGGAGAGTCTGTGGCACAGCCTATCATGTACTACAGAAACAACCTGGTATCTTTCCTCAACATACTTGAAGCGGCAAAGAACCACGGAGGATGCAACATACTGTTCTCGTCATCGGCTACAGTATACGGCGAAACCGAAAACCTCCCTGTAACAGAGCAGACCCCTCGCCTACCGTCGACATCCCCATATGGAAATACCAAGCAGATGTGCGAAGACATTCTCCGCGATGTCGTTTTCGCGACATCGGGATCAGATGAACCTGTAAAAGGAATCTCCCTCCGTTATTTCAACCCAATCGGTGCCCACCCGTCCGCACTCATCGGCGAGCTCCCTCGCGGTGTTCCCAACAACCTCGTGCCTTTCATCACACAGACCGCCATCGGAAAACGAGAGTGCCTCAGCATATTCGGAAACGATTATAACACCAAAGACGGAACATGTCTTCGTGACTACATAGATGTAGTTGATCTTGCAAAGGCACATGTTGCAGCCGTATCAAGAATGCTTGACGGCAAAATGAAGGAAGATTACGAGATCTTCAATATAGGAACCGGCAAACCGCTGTCAGTTCAGGAACTCGTCGACGCATTTGAAAAGGTGAACAACCTGAAACTGAACTATAAGATCGCCCCTCGACGTCCGGGAGACGTAGTAGCAATATGGGCAGACACCACCTTGGCGAACGAAGAACTCGGATGGAAAGCAGAACGCTCCATCGAAGAGACCCTGGCATCAGCATGGGCCTGGGAAAAAAATCTGGCGGAAAAATAAATCCAGTCCATTGAGCGAGACAACATCTCCTCGATGCCCGTCAAATAACACCATATCCGCTCAACGGCAGGAAAAACATGCCGTTGAGCGGATATATGTGTTCTACAATGTTCCTATTGACGAAATGGTCGCTCAACGTACTGAATCAAATGAAACCATCAAGGACTTCAGCATTAAGATAAAGCATTCTGGCGATCTGTTTTGGGTATGAGGCATAATCTCTTCTAAGGATTTTCGCCAGAACAAGTCGGGATTTAACATCCAGTCTTCTAACGTCTTCTGTAGAAAACATTTTGAGAGCCAAGCCTTTAGTAATCAACCTAAGATCCTTATCTGCAATGAATGTCTTTTGTCCATTGGAGATCGCTAAATCTATTTTACCCTCAAGTTTCTTGCTTACAAAATAGACATATCTTACAGGTGTCTTGAAAAGTTCCTCCACCTTCTGCCATTCGATGAAGTACTCCGGGTTCAACATACCACGTTCATCCACTGCCCAATGATCCGGGAGAATGACCCTTGTCTTCAAAACACTGCGCAGTTGATTTCTGGAAAACGCTCCCAGGCGTCTTTCTTCACAAGATCTCTTTTCTCTGAACAGCATTTGCGACGATGACCACGGATATTCAGAGGGCAATCTTCTAAAACCGGCAACAATTGCGTTTCGATCGATATATGCTATTGTCTCAAGAACATCTTCCTCAGTCTTCAATGGTATGATAGAAGCAGGCACGTCCTTAATATGTTTAGGCTGATCATATTTATGAGATATCCATTTACCTGTAAGAAGCTTATACTTATCTATAAACTTCTTACACATGGCCCTGTAGCCATAAAGCAGAAAATGGACGTGATTATCCATTAGTGTGTATGCCCACACATCAACCTCAGAAATAACTTTACAAATCCCGATACGATTAACTCCTGCGATGAAATCATCGACATCTTGAAACATCCACGGCAAGACAGTGCCGTCCGTACACACATGATAGAATCCTCTGTTATCCATACTCCTCAACCCTTCTTAGGACTTTAACAATACCCCGTCAGTCTCTGCCCCGGTCATACCAACAGAGTCTGAAAGTTCTTACAAAGATTGCAATTCTGGCTTTCAATTACAAACAAGCCAATAGGATTCACTCCGTTGAGCGACGATTATTATACTATAGAAGATGTAGAGCATTTACAACCGCTCAACGGCGGCAAAAAACATCCGTTGAGCGACATGGATAACGCTTCAGACTATCCTGAAGCCGCTCACTCCGCTTAACGGCAGAAATATACTGCAGAGACTGCTGCGAGAGCGGCGGTCTCTGTTCGTAGACGGGAGTCTCCAAGATGTACCGGGATGAAGCCGTTCGCCATGGCGAGCTCAGCTTCTGCTACTGAGAAGTCGCCCTCAGGACCTATCAGGATGACAATCTCTTCGGACTCATTACCTGCAAGGACGTCCTTGATGCTTCTGCGAGGGGTGTTCTCATCTTCGAAACAATATGCAATAAGCTTCAGTGCAGATGAATCTGCATGTGCCTTGATGAATTCCTTTACTGAGACAGGCTCATTGACAGTCGGAACAGCTCCCTTGAGAGACTGCTTTGCCGCACTTACAAGAATCTTCTCGATACGGCTGGTCTTGAATACTCGTCTTTCAGAATGTTCTCCGATGACCGGCGACACCTCGTCAATTCCGATCTCGCACGCCTTTTCAGCAAACCACTCATATCTGTCATTGTTTTTCGTAGGGCACACCGCCATATGAAGGCGGTAAGGATGGCTGCCCCATCCCTCCTCAGAAGAAATGACCATGGCTTCTACTCCTTTCGGACTGTCCGTGGTGATCCTGCATCTGTACAAGGTTCCGCATCCGTCAATGACGGATATTTCATCGCCTGTGCGATGTCTCAGCACCTTGGCACAGTGAACAGATTCATCCTGGTCCAGACGGCAGATGCCGCCAGCTATATCTCTAGAGTAGAAAAGTTCCATGGTGTACAATTTAAGTATGCAAACTTACGCAAAAGATTCTTCACTTCGTTCAGAATGACAAAACGAAATATTAAATTTGCGAACAAGAAACAATACAGTCAATGCAAAAGCGCTATCTTTCTCTTGATATCTTCAGAGGCCTCTGTGTTTCAATGATGATACTCGCAAACAATCCGGGTCTTTGGGAAATGACATTCCCTATCTTCAAGCATGCTCCTTGGGATGGCTGTACGCCGACTGATCTTGTGTTCCCGTCTTTCCTTTTTTGCGTAGGAGTTTCAATGGCATTTTCCCTTGCCCGCTTTACTAGGCTGGACCAAAACTCCCTAGGCAAGATATTCAAAAGGGGAATATTACTGATTCTGATCGGCATGTTCATCAATGCCTTTCCATTTGAAAAAGGCTGGATGGAAACATTCAGATTCATGGCGGTATTTCAAAGAATCGCCTTGTGTTACATGCTGGCTTCTGTATTGGCATTATGGCTCAAGACTCCGAAGAAGATATTATGTGCTGTCGCAGTTCTCTCCGCACTTCATGTGGCAATCCTGGTGATGTTTGCCGGACCAGAGGGTGCGTTCACACTTGAAGGTTGCGCGGCACGTAGGATAGATGAGGCATTGTTCGGAAAGGACCATCTTTACCCTTGGTACTTTTTTGCGGATGGAACCCAGGCGCCTTTTGATCCTGAAGGATTGCTTGGAGTACTTACCGGGGCATGTACAGCCTTGCTTGGTTATTTGACCGGAGGTCTTATGAGAAAGGAACTCCCGGTTTCAGAAAAGCTGACTACGTTATATTCATTTGCGGCCATTTCTCTGGCTCTTTCTCAGATCTTGGCTATATGGGTGCCTATAAACAAGCCGCTTTGGTCTGCATCATATGTGCTGTATGCCGGCGGTTGGTCGATGTTCATTCTTGCCTTCATCACCTGGCTTACAGATATAAAGGGCATAGTAAAGCCATTCACTCCACTGCGTGCCCTAGGTATGAATCCGCTGTCCATCTTTGTCCTGGCTGCGCTTATCCAGAAGGTTGTATGGTGGACAGAATGGGATTATGGTGCCGTCTTTGGCGCAAATGAATGGACATCACTGCTTTATGCACTCATATTCCTTGCTGTACACCTTGCAATTGCAATGGTTCTGTACAAGAAGAAGATTATAATCAGACTATAGGATGTATATAGGGCTCATATCGGATACCCATGGGGTTTTTGACGACAGGTTCAAGGAATTCCTTGCGCCGGTCGATCAGATCTGGCATGCCGGAGACTTTGGCGGAGGCATGGACCTGGCGAAGGAAATTGCCCGATTCAAGCCATTGGTGGGTGTGGCAGGTAATTGCGACAATCATGCATTGCGTTTCGACCACCCGATCCATCGTTTCTTCGAGTGCGAGGGAATGAAGGTCCTCATGACCCATGTCGGCGGATATCCGGGACGATACGACCCAAGGGCCAGAGAGCTGATAGACAGTTATAAGCCGGACATATTCGTATGCGGTCATTCACATATCCTGAAGGTGGTTCGTGATACGGCGAGGCGCAATATGCTGGTGATCAATCCGGGTGCGGCAGGAATCCAAGGTTTTCATATTGTCCGCACGGCATTGAGATTTAAGATTGAGGATGGTAAGATCCATTCTATGGAAGTATTTGAATTGGAAAGAGATTAGAAGATATGGCAACAGTGAAGACAAAGACGGTGTGGTTCTGCAAGTCATGCGGAAACGAGAGTTCGAAATGGATGGGAAGATGCCCAGCCTGTGGAGAGTGGAATACGATGGTGGAGGAGACTGTGGCGACCGGTAAAAAGTCTGGGGCAGCAGTTTCTGCCTCTGTGCCTGGATCCGGACAGAAGCCGATGCCCCTTTCCCATATTAACTCATCTGTAGAGAGTCGCATTTCCCTGAACAATGGTGAGGTCGACCGTATTCTCGGCGGTGGCCTTGTCGAAGGATCATTGGTACTGATAGGCGGAGAGCCTGGAATCGGAAAGTCTACGCTTTCATTGCAGATTCCGCTTCATTGTCCGAATCTGAAGACTCTTTATGTTACAGGCGAGGAAAGTGCAAAGCAGGTCAAGCTACGTGCAGCCCGTATCGGAGGAGATGACTCCAACTGCTTCATCTACAGTGAGACGCTGATGGAGAACATCATCGCTGAAGCACGTTCATTAATGCCGGATCTGATGGTTGTCGATTCGGTGCAGACCATGTTTTCTCAGAATGTGGAATCTTCTCCCGGTTCGGTAACCCAGATCAGAGAGACTGCAGCCCTGCTCCTTCGTTTCGCCAAGGAAACAGGAGTGCCGGTGATACTCATCGGCCACATTACCAAGGAAGGAAGCATTGCCGGTCCGAAGATTCTTGAACATATCGTGGATGTCGTCCTGCAGTTTGAGGGAGACAATCGAGGAACATACAGACTTCTCAGAAGCATCAAGAACCGTTTTGGCTCCACATCTGAACTTGCAGTGTTCGAGATGACAGGCAAAGGCCTGAGAGAGGTGAGCAATCCGTCTGAGATGCTTATTCCGATGCATGAGGAGGGACTCAGCGGAGTTGCAGTGAGTGCGATGCTTGACGGAACCAGGCCGTTCCTGATCGAGGTCCAGTCTCTTGTAAGTTCTGCAGCGTACGGTACACCTCAGCGAAGTGCAACCGGCTTCGACGTGCGTCGTCTGAACATGCTCCTTGCCGTTCTGGAAAAGAGGGCAGGATTCAAGCTCAGCGTAAAGGATGTGTTCCTGAACATGGCAGGTGGACTCAAGGTAAGCGATCCTGCATGCGACCTTGCTGTCATCAGTGCAGTGCTGTCGTCTAATTTCGATTTTGCGATACCTTCGGACGTATGCTTCGCAGGAGAAATCGGCCTCAGCGGTGAGGTGCGCCCTGTAGCGCAGACGGACCGCCGTATAATTGAGGCGGCCCGTCTGGGTTTCAAGAAAATATATGTCTCTAGCTTCAGCAGCCTCGAAGGTGTCGACGCTCCAGGAATTGAAGTCGTCAAGGTCGCTGATGTGCCGGCATTGTGCCGCACCCTGTTCAAAGGATAGCAGGCCGTTGAGCGAAGTGAGTAGCCTCTGGACAGTCTAAAAGGTTACACCTGTCGCTCAACGGATGTTTTTTGCTGCCATTGAGCGAGTCTATATGCCGTGTGGCCCACCTGGTGCCTTAATGCCCGCTCAACGTCCCGAGGGTTCTATTTACGGATAATTTCGATCGAATAGTCAAGACCTACCTTGATGATTGACGACGACTGTCCGGTCGCACCTTTTTCAAGGGCTGGATCCACGATATGATCCACAGAAGAGCGGATTTCTTCCGAAATCTCTGAGAACTTCTTCGGAGTCGGCTCGCCTGACATATTGGCAGAAGTCGAAACGATCGGACGTCCGAACTTGGCTACAAGCTGCTGACAGAAGTCCATCATCGGAATTCTGATACCCACTGTACCATCTTCGGCAACCGCATTGGCTGCAAGACAGCGTCGGTCCGCTTTCATGCAGCCTTTCTCTCCTGCGACTGCACCAGGATATATGATGGTCATAGGCTTGTCGTTCACCTCAACAAGCTGGATGGCCATTTCCGGAACTTCCTTAACATATCTGCAGATCATATCCATATCGCTGGCCAAAAGCACGAGCGACTTGCTGTCCGCACGCTTCTTTATCTCATAGATCTTTGCTACAGCTGCAGGATCTGTCGCATCACAACCGATTCCCCATACTGTATCTGTAGGATAGAGGATGACACCGCCATTACGCAGCACTTCCAAAGCTTTCTGTATTTCCATATCTTCAATCATTTACAATTCAATTTCTGTCACGACCGGATAGTGGTCGGAGTACGGCACTCTCGGAATTTCATGAGAGACCGCCTTGAAGCGTTCAGGGAAAAGAACATAATCAATTCTCAACACCGGCCACAAAGTCGCGTATGTGGCTCCAAAGCCATCTCCGGCCTCAACAAAAGCATCCTTACGCCCGCGGGTCATACGATAATATGTGTATGACATCGGATTATCGTTGAAGTCGCCACACACGAATGAATCAATCGGACAGTTTTCGATATCCGAGAACACCTGGTTCACCTGCTTGGGACGACGTGTTATTGAGCGCTTCATCTTGTTTCCGGCCTCCGCAAACACTCCGCTGTCCTTCCTCGATATTGCACGGAGAAGGCCGGACAAAGAAATGTTATAACTTTCGAAATGGCAGTTATATACACGGAAATCCTTGCCGTGGAAACTGTAATCCGTATATATTGCCAGATTTGCGCTGCCGTCAAACTTTATCACACCCTTATTCTTCACGGGTATTCGGCTGAGAGTAATATTGCCGAAAGCACCGTTTCCGGTCGGGAACATATAATATTCCGCCTTATAATCACTCATCCTCTTTCGGAGCAGAGCTCTTATGTTATTGACGTCAGATATATGAAACTCCTGAAGGCAGATTATGTCAGGATTCTGCTCAAGGATAAAGGCAAAGACAGAATCCGCACAATCCTTACGGGATGCGAACTCACCATCATCACATGCAAAACGGCCTACATTATATGAAACGACCTTGATAGTGTTGCCCGTGTGGGACATTCTTGCAATACGGTCCTCATCCGAATCCGACTGCACATATCTTCCGACAAAGAAGAAGGCCGGCAGGAGGGCCAGCAGCGGAATCAGCAAGGATTTTGACCTACGCTTTACAGCCCACAAAAGCAGTATCAGGTTCAGAACGGAAAGAGGCACGAAGAATATTCCGACCAGAGACACGAACCAGAGTCTGGCAGGATTGACCACGATGGACGCATAGGACAGAACGAGAAGTCCTGCCACAATAAGCATCAGCACTCGCGATGTCAACCCGAAGAATCTGTTTCTTGCCATCTGACCGTCCTGTTAATAATCTCTTCCGTAAAGAGTTCGTCTCTTCTTCCAGTACATGATGAGGAGATATCCGAAGATAAGACCTCCAAGATGTGCAAAATGTGCGATACCGCCACCGACGCCAGTCACTCCTGTAAGAAGTTCAATTCCTCCGAAGATAAGCACGAACCACTTGGCCTTCAACGATATAGGAGGGAAGATTAGCGACATTACCGCATCAGGATAAAGCATGGCAAATCCCATAAGGACACCATAAATGGCACCCGAAGCTCCTACTGTAGGAGTCATCTTGAGGTTATAGATATTGGCCTGAGCTGCCAATGAGCCTTCTGCCACCTGTCCCATCCAGTGCTGCATCTGAATCCATTCCACTCCAGTGTGGACAAGGGCTGCACCTATACCTGTCACGAAATAGAAGATCAGGAACTTCTTTGCACCCCATCTTTCTTCAAGCACACGTCCGAAGAAATAGAGGGTGTACATATTGAAGAAGAGGTGCCAGAAGCCGCCGTGCATGAACATATGAGTCACCGGCTGCCAGAAATGGAAAAACGGTGACGAAGGATAAAACAATGCAAATTTCTCGTACATGAAAGTTTCATTCAATGAAGTCATAATCATTACGAGAACATTGATTATTATGATGTTCTTTGTCGCTGTCGGAACGTTACTCAGAAACCCTCCCCTGTTGTATGAATAATAACTCATTTCGTTTCTTTTTATAAACTAAAAGCGCTTATCTATCTCGTCGACAGATATTATACTTATGATTCTTCTTCCTGTGCTTGTAAACTCGGCATTCGAGCAGGCAAGGAGAGCGTCAATCAATCTCTGTGCCTCCACAGGATTTGTGACAGGATCGCACTTGAGAGCACCCAGCATGGCGAAACGCGATGCCATATTGGCAGTCATCATCTCTGGAAGTGCACCATGATCATCCGCAAGAATCAGCAGAAGGTCATCTACCATCGACTGAATCTTTCCCGCCTCTGCACTATATCCCTCAGGTACACCATTCACCACGATAGTATCTGTACCGAACGGAGCAATATCAAAACCGAGGCTTTCAAGCATTGCGGCATGTTCGCTGAAAAGGCACATGTTCTCAACTCCGACATATACGGTCACAGGGAAGAGAGCGGTCTGGGTCACATGGGCATTTCTCGACATGGCATCAAGAAAACGCTCATAAAGCACTCTCTCCATGGCACGATGGACATTTACCGTCATAAGGCCGCTTCCTGCAGATGTCAATATATATTTTCCTCCAAGAACCAGCACAGACTTCGAAGGCGAGATCTTATCCTCGAAAAGTTTTCCGTAATCGTCACGCTTCTCCACGAAATGGCTTGTCTGTGCATATCCGCCGTAAGTCCTTCCGGTTTCAAATGTTTCTCCGACATCCGACCAGTCGTCACCGAAAACAGAGCCATGACTATGAGATCCGGAAACTGGCGTAAACGAATTGGCGAACGGCGAATCCACAGAAGCGAAACCGTCATTGTCAAAAGGATTGTATGTAGGATCCAGGCCCGGCTGCGGCTCACTGATCTGATGTGCTTCATAGAAACTCTTTCCGAAGGCCGGTATTTCAGGCACTCCTTCGCGGTCGAAATCAATGCTGTCTCCGAAAGAGTTCTTTCCGAGAGATTCCTTGATGCAGGCAAAGAGTATCTGGAAAAGTACGCTGTCATCCTCAAATTTGATTTCAGTCTTGGTAGGATGGATATTCACATCGACTGACTGCGGATCCACCTGAAGATATATGAAATATGAAGGGGTCATACCCTCCGGAATAAGGTTTTCATATGCCTTCATCACCGCCTTATGCAGATACGGGCTCTTGAAGAAACGGCCGTTGACAAAGAAATACTGGTTGCCCAATCCTTTCTTTGCAGAATCCGGACGACCTACAAAACCAGAAATGGTTGCGACCGAAGTATCAGCCTTGATATCGACAACGTCATTTGCCACATTGGTTCCAAGCACATCCTGTATTCTGAACTTCAACGACTTGGCTGGTCTCAGAACATAGACATCCTTGCCGTTATGAGTCAATGTGAATCCGATATCCGGACATGTAAGGGCTACGCGTGTGAATTCGGAAACGATATGCTTGAATTCCACAGAGTCAGACTTGAGGAATTTCCTCCTGGCAGGAACATTGTAGAACAGATTGCGCACGCTGAAGTTCGCACCTCGAGGGGCTGCAACTTCCTTTGTGGCAAGATGCTGGGAATCTGCAAAATCCACCTGGCATCCCACTTCATCCTCCTCACGACGTGTCTTCAACGTCACTTCTGCCACTGCCGCAATGGAAGCAAGAGCCTCACCACGGAATCCGAAGGTCAGAATATTCTGAAGGTCTTCAGCAGTACGGAGCTTCGACGTCGCATGACGCTCAAAGCAGAGCACGGCCTGATCCGGAGACATTCCGCATCCGTTGTCAATGATCTGGATAAGCGTCCTTCCTGCATCCTGAATGACTACGGTAATCTGGTCTGCACCGGCATCGACAGCATTCTCCATAAGCTCCTTCACCACGGATGCAGGTCTCTGAACGACCTCTCCCGCAGCGATCATATTCGCTATATTACTTGGCAATATCCTTATATCCATACTACTTGCCGAGCGAATCTATAAGAACCGGGAAATACTTGAAGAGCAGATAGACAACGGTAAACATCAGCACCATTGTAACTATACCTACTATCTTCTGGTTACGGTTGACCTCCTGAGTCCTCTGATAATTACCGTCACGGAAACTACCCTTCACATGCTGGCCAGGAACATATTTGGTCTCCTTTGGCTTGGTGAAGTCTCCATATTTCTTTCGTCTCTCCTCTACCTCAGGGTCATAGAAGCGCGGCTTATAATTGAATTTGCGCACTTCCTGCTTGCCGAAAAAATTAAAACTGAATCCCATATCATCTATATCTAATGCATTTTTGTTTCCAAAATGCCAATGGTACATTATACTATAACGAGCAAATTTACGGTTTTTTATTTACATTTGCCATTGTCATCCTGAACGAAGTGAAGGATCTTCATCAGATAATATAAAACAAAGATATCATGAACATCAGAATAGGAAACGGATATGACGTGCATGCACTCGCACCCGGATTGCCTTTATGGCTCGGAGGAGTACAGATCGAGAGTCCGCTCGGATGCATCGCACATTCAGACGGCGACGTGGCAATCCACGCATTGAATGACGCTCTGCTTGGAGCACTTGCTCTGGGAGATATCGGAAAACATTTCCCTGACACATCCGACGAATTCAAGGGAATCGACAGCAAGATTCTTCTGGAACGCGTGATGGACCTCATATGGAAGGAGGGCTGGTATGTGATCAATGCAGACATCACTATAGCGATGCAGCGTCCTAAGCTTGCTCCTTACATCGTGCCGATGCGCGAATGTCTTGCAAAGCTCATGGAAGTTCCTGTATCCAGAGTATCCGTAAAGGCTACTACAACCGAGAAACTCGGATTCGTGGGACGTAGCGAAGGATGCGAGGTATATGCAGTGGTCCTCCTCGGACGCAATGAAAACACAAGCGATTGCGACTAAGCCATGTTCAGAAAGTTCATTTCAACAACAGCTGCCGCCCTGTGCTTATTGGGCTGCGCCGGACAGAAGACTTTTTCAAAAGAAGAAATTGCGCTGATTCAGCAAGGTGCTGACAACGGCATAATGCGCGTCCTTACAATAGAGGACCCGGCTGATCACGCAGAATTGCGAATGCCGTCACAGAATCTGTCAGCCGAAGCATTGAAGTCAGAAGAATATGCGACACTCTGCTCACTCATGGTCGCAACTGTGACACACCCGTCACAGGACGGAGTAGGAATAGCAGGACCACAGGTCGGACTTAACCGAAGGGTTGTAGCGGTACAGAGATTCGACAAGGAGGGAGAGCCGTTCGAGGTATATCCTAACATCAGTATTGTCTTGGCTTCTGATTCATTGGCACTTGGAGCTGAGGGCTGCCTTTCAGTCCCGGAGCGAAGAGGCGAAGTAATGCGCTCGACAGAAATTGTCATCGAATATGACGCCGTCGAGAAAGAGGCAGGAAAGGTCCTCGGCATCAAGACTGTGCAGGAAACCATAAGCGGATTCACCGCTGTCATCTTCCAGCACGAAATCGATCACCTGGACGGAATCCTCTATATCGACAGATTATAACGGATTTTTGGTCCTTTGAGGGGCTTTTTTCAGGCCAAAAGCACAAATCCAGACATTTTTGCGCATTTTATGATATTTTTTTTCGCAAAAAGTTTTGCATTTTGAGAAAACATTTGTACCTTTGCAGTCCCAAAATAAAGGGAGACCAATATTGAGATATGGTGTAATGGTAGCACTACAGATTCTGGCTCTGTCAGTGAGGGTTCGAGTCCTTCTATCTCAACAAAGTTCTAAAACATGATGGCGGGATAGCTCAGCTGGTTAGAGCGCATGATTCATAATCATGAGGTCCCCAGTTCAATCCTGGGTCCCGCTACAAGAAAGCATAGCAGAAAGCTGTGCTTTTTTTTGTATGTATTGGCGCCACGCGGCTACTGAAACATCCTGGGTCCCGATATATCTCGAGGGCACAACAAAACAATCCCCGACTGTGCGCGAGCGAAGCATTTACCTAAGCTTCCGCGAAGCGAGCCACAGTCGGGGATTGTTTTGTTTATTTCTTAGAAGATTTCCGAGCCTTTTTCTTCTCGTACTTCTTACGATACTTCTCAAGAGCAGCAGCATCCTTATCAGCCTGACGCTCAGCATCTTCCAGTGCCTTTATCTTGCGTTTTCGCTCCTTCTCAAGACGCTTTTCCTCCTTGGCCGCGGCCTTTTCAGCATCACGTTTATCAAGCTCCGCCCATCGAGCTTCGCGCTCGGCCTCTTTAGCAGCCATCTTCTCTGCCTTCACACGAGCCTTCTCCTCCTTGACACGATCTCTCTCCGCTTTCAAGCGTGCTTTCTCCGCCGCTGCCTGCTCCTCCGGAGATAATTCAGCAACCACTTCTTCAGTCACAGCCACAGAAACGTCAACGCTATCTGCCATCGTTACAGCCATACTGTCGGAAACCACCAATGAATCAGTCTTTACCAGACGATCCGGTCTTATAGGAGAATCCTTGACCAAAAGGGTATCAGTCAAAGGTGCTGATAACTTAATGGTGTCCGTAACCTGAACCTCAGCAGCCTGCTCCTCGCGCTCACGTACTGCACGAAGCGAATCCCTCACTTCCATCTGACGATAGACATCATTCATATAGCCAGGGAAATAAATATCAGTCTGTCTGAAAGTAGCCTTAGGTCTTTCAGAATATGAACGTCTTTCGCTAGGACGAAGAGAAAGTGGTGTCACCGCATTACGGTTTGCAGGACGCTTGTCTGGCTGCCAGTTGAATCCCTTGAGAAGCTTGTCATCTTCAGAAAGCTGCACTATAGGGTAACCGTCATTCTTTGGCGAGTCATAATAATAGATCCTTTCGATGTTTCCATCTTTAAATATGGCGGAGAGCATCTTTGAATCAGTCTTGTTTACTGTTGCCAAAGCCTGATTCTCTTCAATAAAAAACAGAGCAGACGCTCCTCCAAGAGCATCAAACCTCTTCAATCCTCCCTTATCATCAAAGAATGCAAGCATTTCAGTCGCCCTGATCTGATCAAAAAGAAGCGAATCCTCCTGAATGGTTATAAAGGAATTTGACATCAAGCTGGCCTTCTCCATGGCCGCGTCTCGGATGACCACTGTTATACTGTCCGCAGTGTATTGTCTTCTGATTTCCTGCCATATGATCGGCTCCTTGAAAAGACGAGCCAGCGAATCAAGGTCTGAATAAAGCAGAGAGTCGCAGACTACCTGCATATTCTTCTTATATATCCTTACATTGTGCTGTGCTTCAAGAAAACCGATCTTCGTCGTATCCGGCTGTTCGATTTCAACAGACGCAGGAACATCAAGAGAATCCGCAACAGCAAGATTCGTTGAAGGGACAACAGAAAGTGTGTCCTCAACGTTGTTCATGGCAACATCACCCATCTGCAACTGCGGTGCAGCTGGAGCCTTCAGTGAAGAACGGTCATCCTTTTTAAGGCCCTCCGCAGCCATCTTGGCGCGATAGTTAGGATCATTCATAGCAGCCTCTTCAGCAGCCTTTGCTGCAGACTCAGCAGCACTCTTCCTGAACGAACCTACCGGATCCACATCCAGATCACTGAGACGCTTCCTGGAAGCCTCTACGACAGTAGAGTCTATATCGCACCTTCTGACAGTATAATAAACCAGCTTTTCAGCACCAAGATACACAGTGTCGATCGAACCGTCCTGTTCTTCTGTCTGAGTTATCACAGCCGGCTTACGTGTAAACGTAACCTTTGCAAGCGAATCCTGATACTGGATGCGACCGGCGAGCGAGAAGACATTTCTTGTGGTATCACTCATCTGCGCATGGCCGAGCATATCAACATCCTGAGTAGTCCTGCTGAAATACAGACTGTCGCACCATCCCTCCTGATCAGGAGTCATCACGTGCACTTTATCATGAAACAGAAAGAGTTCTTTATCACGGTCATACCAACCTTTTTCGGACGACAGCATGTTGTCATCCTGCCATGCGTTTGTTCCCGCACCGAAGGTCGCAAGATTGAGGTCTGACTGATATACAAGAGAGGTCGTCTTGACAAAGATGGAGTCCGTGAACATATTCACATCCGTATCGAATGTGAATGTCTTTATCTTCGACTCATATGTGCCTTTGCGACTCTCTATTATCTGACCATCCTTGTCTCGCATGGCTCCGCCGTTGTTGAACACTGCTACAGAGTCCTTCGTATTATAGTCAAGATATCTTGTTCGCAAGGTGTTGTGATCCTTGTCAGTAAGCTGGACCACAGAACCACGGAACTGTGCCAGATCCTCATCGATAAGATACTTAAGATTATCACTTGTAAGCACTGTCTCTTCCTGAAGAATGCTCACATTACCCCAGGCATCAATGATCTTTGTCTCAAGATTCCACAGTGCGGTATCACACAAAAGAAAGGTTCCATTATGAAGGAACCTTGCAGGACCGACGACCTTTCTGTATCGACCGCCTTCAGCATCTACCAGCTTGGCGGACTTAGCACTCATAAGCCATATAAGACTATCCTTCTGCTCTTCCTCCTGGTTCTGAGCAAAAACGGACAGACTTACAAGCAATACAATAAGTGTACAGAACAGCCTCTTCATCAAATAAGTTCAGATTATTCGGTCTTACGGAATTTAGCATACCATCCCTCACGCTCGAAGACGCAATCTTCGAACATAGGGTCAATCACAATGTATGTAGTCTCAATTTTTGATTTGATGAAATCATCAATTGCCTCATTCTGAAGTTCATACCTCGCATTCTCAAGAAGCAGAGGATAGTCATTCTGGAATGTGGCAGGGTGTGATGGAAGAATCTTATCCACCTTGATGATCTTATAGACAGTATTTCCGTCTCTTCCCTCATTGTCAAGAGACTCAACCGGCTCAGAGATCTCACCTTCCTTCAGATCTCTGATGGCAGCATAGTCCTGCGGCTTGAGCTGGTCAATCTCAAAATATGACGAACCGGTATTAGGATCCGCCATCTGACCACCATTCGTTCTGGTTGAAGGATCTTCCGAATAGAATCTTGCAGCAAGCTCAAAAGTTACAGCTTCATTGTTGAGCTCTGTCTTGAGACTGTCAAGAACATGAAATGCCTTGTTTCTGTCATCTGCAGTATATTCAGGCTTAAGAAGGATGTGACGAGCATTGAACATATCACCCTTCTTCTCCAGTACCTCAATGATATGGAAACCGTCCGGAGTCTCTACAATCTGCGACACGATGCCCGGCTTAAGCGACATTGCTGCATCTGAGAACACTGGCCAGAAGATTGACTTGGAAGCCATTCCAAGCTCACCACCCTTACGGGAACTGCCCGGGTCCTGCGAATACAGACGTGCAAGTGTTGAGAACTTCTCGCCGTTGATAATACGCTCGCGGATTGCAAGAAGTCTTTCCTTAACTGCAATATTAGCAGCTTCACGGTCCGGATATATACAGATCTGACTCAGCTGATACTTGATAGGTACCACAGGAAGGTCCTCAGGATCAGCAGAATCCACATATTTCTGCACATCATAAGGAGTCAATTCCGGCACATTGCGTGCAATCTCCTGCTGCATCTGTTGAGTAAGGGTCTGATTCTCGAGATCTGCACGCCACTCCTGACGGAGTTTGTAAATAGGCTTTCCAAACTCCTTTTCGACAGCATCCTCACCTCCAAGATTGGTCTTGAGCATATCCACTCTATTGGAAAGCTCACTCTCAACCATATCGTTGTTCAGGACAAGTGAATCGACTCTTGCCTGCATGAGGAAGAGCTTCATCGCCATCATGTTCTCAAGAATCTCACATCTCGCCTTTCTGTCAGACTGCATTCCGTAATTGTACTGTCTCATCTGAGCCTCGGCTTCAACATCTGAAATCATGATGACCTCATTACCGATAACTGCAATCGTCTTGTCAACTATTCCACCCTGATATTTCTGAGCGGAAGCGTTTAACGAAGCGGCTGCAAACAAACAGACAGCCACACCTTTCAAGATATGCCTCATATTCTAATAAATTACAAATTTTCCGTTTTCGCGCGCATCATTCAGCAAATCCTGTTCCAAAGCGGAAATCAGAGCCTGTTTTCGCGCACTGATTATTATATCCCTGATTCTGTCCGACATATAGTCGATAGGCGCATACTCTCCCAAAGGGATCATCTCAGAGAGATATGCAAGATTCGTCACCCCTGTCGTATCGTCCTGTCTTATCCATCCTTTCCTGGACATTCCAAGCACAGAATCATATGTCACACCAAACTCTCTTGCCAGGACTATGATATCCTGCCACTCATCCTTCCACGTAGTGAACATGATAGCTGAAGAGAATGCCAGGCTGTCTGCCTCCATAAGTTCATATGGATCTGACGAATCCATCTTTTTCCTGATTGTCTCCAACATTGGAGAATCAGTGTATATGCGAAGAAAACGAGCCTTTACAAGGGGTCTGTCAAGTCTGAAACCTTCCTTGTGAGCATCATAGTATTCTTCTATTCCGGCATCGGACACAGCTGTATCAAGTCTCTCATTCACATAAAGCTGTTCGTAACGATACTTAAGCAAGGATGTACGATATTCCTCCAGTTCCTTTGTGACATCCTTCTCAGTCTTCGAAAGCTGCTCCTCCGCTATCGCCAGATAAATCTTGTCTGAAGCCCAAAGATTTATATACTGTCTGGAAATACGTACACTATCATCCACAGAGATACCCTTAGGCATCAAAAGATCAAGATCGCTGCGGTAAAGCCTGTCGGCCCCTACCTCTGCAACGACCTCATCGTTACGTAGAAAGTTGGAAATCGCCCTGCAAGACGACAATGCCGGCAGGACGATCCCAAATATTGCTATGATACTAAGCAGTCTTGTCATTATCTCGAATAGTTCGGAGCCTCACGAGTGATGGTCACATCATGCGGATGTCCCTCAAGATAACCGGCATTTGTAATGCGGACAAATCTTGCTTCGCGAAGCTTCTCGATATTCGGTGCGCCACAGTATCCCATACCGGCGCGGAGACCGCCCACGAGCTGATATACAACCTCGTTAAGGGTACCCTTGTAAGGAACCTGTGCAACGATTCCCTCCGGAACGAGCTTCTTGATGTCAGCCTCCATATCCTGGAAGTAACGATCCTTTGAACCCTGCTGCATAGCCTCGAGAGAGCCCATGCCTCGGTATGACTTATACTTACGGCCATTGAGGATGATGGTCTCACCTGGAGACTCCTCAACACCTGCGAAGAGTGAACCTGCCATGATTGTGCTTGCACCTGCCGCAAGAGCCTTTACAACATCTCCTGAATAACGGATACCACCATCAGCGATTACAGGAACGCCTGTCCCCTTAAGCGCCTCAGATGCCATCATTACAGCAGAAAGCTGTGGCATTCCGACACCGGCAATCACACGTGTAGTACAGATCGAACCAGGTCCGATACCCACCTTCACTGCGCTTACTCCGGCATCCGCAAGTGCCTTAGCACCCTCTGCAGTAGCAACGTTACCTGCTACGATCTGAACATCAGGAAGAGCCTCACAAGCACTCTTGATGACATTCAGCACGCCCTGCGAGTGGCCGTGTGCAGTATCGACTACAACAGCGTCCGCACCTGCGCTTACAAGCATTTCAATACGTTCGATGGTCTCCGAGTTCACACCGACAGCAGCAGCAACGAGAAGACGGCCCTTGCTGTCCTTTGATGCGATAGGATTATCCTTGATCTTCATGATGTCCTTGTAGGTGATCATTCCGACGAGCTTGCCGTCACCGTCCACTACAGGGAGTTTCTCGATCTTGTGCTGACGAAGAATATCAGTGGCTGCAGGAAGGCTGATGCCCTCTGGAGCCGTTACAAGATTCTCTCTTGTCATGATTTCCGAAACAGGCATCTTCGGATCTCTCTGGAAACGAAGATCACGGTTAGTCACGATACCTACGAGGAAACCATTATCATCAACTACCGGAATACCACCGATGTGATGCTGAGCCATCATACCAAGCACCTGACCCACTGTAGCATCAGGATGGATGGTGATAGGATCATAGATCATTCCGTTCTCAGCTCTCTTCACTCTGCGCACCTGATTCAACTGCTCCTCGATGGTCATGTTCTTGTGGATCACACCGATACCGCCGGCACGAGCCATTGCGATAGCGAGTTCAGCCTCTGTAACGGTATCCATCGCAGCTGAAACAATCGGAGTCTGGAGAGTGATATCCCTTGTAAACTTGCTTGATACGTCTACAGTTCTCGGCAACACTTCTGAATGTGCCGGAATCAAAAGGACGTCGTCGAAGGTCAGGCCTTCAATGATCGGAGAATTAGTAAATGTCTGCATCTTACGTATAAAATTTGACAAATGTAATCATTTTTCCCGAACAAAATGGGAAATAATGCCTAAATTTGCGAGGTATGTCACAGGATTTTCAGAAATATGTCTTCCCTGAGGGGAAAAGATACAATTCATTCGTCGGTTATTTCAAAAGGAAATACGGCGAACGTCTGCAGAAGATAGTTCTGGATGCAGGTTTCACATGTCCGAACCGCGACGGCAAGGTCGGACGCGGAGGATGCACATACTGTGACAATGCAGCCTTCCATCCTTCCTACAGCACATCAGGAAAAAGCCTGTATCAGCAGATGGACGAGGGAATAGAATTCCACAAGGTCCGCTACAGGACTACTGAACATTATCTTGCATATTTCCAGGCATATTCCAACACCTATGCACCTCTGGAGCGCCTCAAGCAGCTTTATGAAGAAGCCCTGAGCCATCCGCAGGTCGTAGGAATCGTCATAGGCACCCGCCCCGACTGCGTTGACGAGGAAAAGCTCGACTACCTCGCGGAACTTGCAAAGAAACACGTAGTCATAGTCGAATACGGGATCGAATCCTGCTATGACGAGACTCTTGTCAGAATCAACAGAGGCCACGACTTTGAAACCGCCCGCCGCGCTGTAAGGATGACGGCAGAACGAGGTATCGATGTGGGAATTCATCTCATCCTGGGGCTCCCCGGAGAGACCAGACAGATGATGCTGGATGCCTGTGACAAGATAAACGACCTTCCTATACGTTCCGTAAAGTTCCACCAGCTGCAGATCGTCAAGGGCACACGCATGGAACAGGAATATGCGGAATGTCCTCAGGATTTTGAGAGATTCAGTCTTGACGAATACCTTGATTTCTTCACAGACATCCTGGAAAGGCTGAACCCTAACATCCATATCGAACGCTTTGTCGGAGAGGTTCCCCCTCGCTTTGTAAACGAGACTCCTTGGGGACTCATCCGCAATGTCGAACTCATCCGCCTGCTGGACAAGCGTCTTGAAGAACGCCAGACATGGCAGGGAAGACTTCTTGAATCATCAGACAACTAAGAACCGTCATAAAATGAAGAAGATACTCGTTTCAGCGATCTGCATTCTTGCTGTCGCAGCGACTGCTTTCGGACAGGCCAAGCGAATGGCCGTAACTACCCTCTCGGAAAATATGCTGAGGCTCAAGCCAGATTACGAATCACCGCTTGAAACACAGGCATTGATGGGAACTATAGTCGAAATCATCGGTGAGGAAGGATATTGGAGACAGGTAGTTACACCTGAACCCTATACGGCATGGTGCACCAATCTCGGGCTTGTCGAAATGACTTCAGAGCAGATCAACGAATACAAGGCCGCGCCGAAATACATCTGCACCGCTCAACATAGTGGCGTATACGCCTCGCCGTCACTGAACGGAAAGAGACTTTCAGACCTGTCGATGGGCAATCTGCTAAGGGTCGTCCACACTGACGGAAAGAAGCCGAAACCATCGGTAAAGAAGAAATGGGCAGAGGTGATGTTGCCTGACGGAAGAAAGGGATGGACCCCTGTCAGCGATCTTGCACCATTTGCAGAATGGGCTGTAAAACAACAGATTACAGCAGACAGCATCGTAAATACAGCCTTACAGTTCGAAGGCACTCCATACCTTTGGGGAGGAGCATCAAGCAAGGGACTTGACTGCAGCGGACTGGTGAGACTCACCTTCCTCATGAATGGCAACCTCCTTCCAAGAAATGCCTCACAGCAGGTAAATTACGGCCGTGAAATCATCATGGAATGCAACCATGACATAGGCGTTGATTCCGATAAATTCTATGGTGAGATGACCAGAAGAATCAAGAGCCTGCAGCCTGGAGACCTCGTTTTCTTCGGAACACCCGGCACTCTCCTTACAAAGGAAAAGATAACCCATGTAGGAATCTATATCGGCAACGGAAAGATGATTCATGCATCCCACAAGGTCCGCATCAACTCACTCATTCCAGGCGAGAAGGACTATTACGAGAACTCACACCGGCTCCTGAAGGCACGACGATACGTCGGATGGCAGGGAAACGGAATGCTCCCTATCATCCAAAGTCCGTCATATTTTCTCTGGTAAAATTATCCCTCCGGATAGAATTTAGAAGCCACCGGAAGACCTGAAGGAATCACGAAGTGGTGTCCTTCGTCCTTCCATTTATCCTCTTCCCACTCAGGACTTACGTATGGTCCCTCATGATCGGCGAGGAAGGAGAGATAGGTGATTTCAAAGCCCTGTGCAAGATACTGAGACTCATAGAAAGTCTGTACTTCAAACAAGGCGTCTACGGCGTCGCTTCCGCAGAGAGACGAAAGTCCGCTCTCGTAAAGACGCTCTCTGTCTGCACCATAAATATCTGTAGCACAAGCAAGTATCTTCAAGTCATTCTGTTCCGCCATTGCACGGGAATACTCATGCAGGTATCTGCTGTCTGTCTTCAGATGCACAATTCCCTCCTTCTTGAGGAAGTTACGGTAGCGGTTCATGAAAAGGGGTGCAGTAAGACGCTTCTTTTCACGGCCGATCTGAGGATCCGCAAATGTTATCCAGATTTCAGCAACCTCACCGGCAGCAAAAAGAGACTCGATGAATTCGATGCGTGTACGGAGGAAACCGACATTCTTCAGGCCATGCTCTTCAGCATATTTGGCACCTTTCCAGAGACGTGCACCCTTGATGTCGACACCTATATAATTGAACGAAGGATTACGTTCCGCAAGGTCGACAGTATAATCACCCTTTCCACATCCGAGCTCAAGAATTATCGGGTTGTCATTGCCAAAGAAATCACGTCCCCAATTTCCCTTCAACGGATGATCACAGTTCAAGACTTCAGACGTAGCCGGCTGAACCAGACATCTGAAGTTCTCGTTCTCCTTGAATTTACGAAGTTTGTCCTTTCCCATGCTTCTGCTGATTATTCTTTCCGTTTCCCTGCTTCTTCTGTCCGCCACCGCTGCGTGACTTCTTCTTTTTCTTGCGTTTGCGCGCCTCATCAAAACGGTTGATGGCATCATCTCCCACAGCTGTAACAAACTCAGGAGCAACCTGTGCGGTATCATCCTTCAATGAAGCCGGCTTCTCGCCATTGCGGTTCATTCGGATAATATCCCATACATCCTCGGCATAAAGAGGATAAAGGTTCGCAAGTGACTGAGGATCATATGAGAAGTACATGATCTCACGAAGGATATCCGTCTTCATCAGATATGCAAGGCCATCCTCAAACTCCAATGGATTGTATACCTTAGGAATTCTTGACTGGGCATCCATATACGCAGCAGTCTCATAGTTGAGACAGCACTTCAGCTTGCCGCACTGACCTGCAAGCTTCTGAGGATTGAGCGACAGATCCTGGCAACGTGCAGCAGAAGTCGTGATTGACTGGAAACTTGAAATATAGTTCGAACAGCAGAGCTCACGTCCGCACACGCCCAATCCGCCGATAAGACCGGCCTCCTGACGGGCACCGATCTGCTTCATCTCAATTCGGATACGGAACTCTTCAGCAAAGACCTTGATAAGCTGTCTGAAGTCGACACGGCCGTCTGCGATATAATAGAAGATAGCCTTTGTTCCATCACCCTGGAATTCCACATCACCGATCTTCATGTCGAGACCAAGTTCTGCGGCGATCTGCCTAGAACGGATCATTGTCTCGTGCTCACGAGCAATGGCCTCCTGCCATTTCTCGACATCGAACAGCTTGGCCTTGCGATATATCTTCTTGAACTCGAAAGTCTCAGGATTGACCCTCTTGGACTTCATCTGACGTCCGACAATAGGTCCTTCCAATGTCACGATACCCAGATCATGTCCATTGGCAGCCTCAACAATGACCAGATCACCAGTCTTGATGCTCTGTCCTGAAGCATTTCTGTATATTCCTTTTCGAGTATTCTTGAAACGTACTTCAAAATACTCCCTGAACTGTTCCTGACTTACTCCTGCAAGCCAGTCATAGACTTCCAGCTTGCAGCATCCCTGACGATATGTACATTCGAGCTCACCTGACTCGGCACGCTCAACCACACATCCTCTGGAACAGTCATATTTCTTTGATTCTGATGATTCTGTCATACACTTAAAAACATACGGTTGACAAGGTCACAGAACAGGATCTTGGAATTCACGTTCCTGTCTATCATATATGAGACCTTCTCTATATTTGTTATCGTCTTCGAGCAGAACTTCTTGCCGCACTTGTCCGCCATAGCGGAATAGAACGCCTCTTCCTCCTCAGGAATATCGGCAATCTGCTGCAGCTTCTGCTGAAGCATGAATATCTTTCTGATACATTCTCCTGCAAAGGTACAAAAACCTTTCTGTTTTTCGCGCGATTCAAGGGATGCGACCTGCTCTCCGCATTCCAAAGCAGCATAGAGATCCCTGGACACAATGGAATTCATGAGATCGGAGAACAATTCCATGAATCTGTCATACTCCTCCCTGTCCTCCTTCGGAGCCATAGCGCGTACCGCAGCAATCTCATCCTTGCTCAAAGGCAGGACACGAAGGCTCTGACAGCGGGAGAATATGGTCTGAAGCACCTTTTCAGGCGCATGCGTTATGAATATGAAGACTGTCTTTTCAGGCGGTTCCTCGACCATCTTAAGAAGCCTGTTTGCTGTCTCCTGATTCATCTTCTCAGGCAGATAGAAAATCACAGCCTTATATCCGTCAGCAACGGCAGTCAGCGACAACCTGCTGATGATATGCCTGGCTTCAGCCACAGCGATAAGGCCGCTCTTGCTTTCTATGCCAATCGCCTTCTGGAGATCTGCCTCCTTGAAGTATGGATTTGCCAGAACCAGTTCACGCCAATATTTTATATATGATTCCGATGTCGGCTTGTCATCGGAAGTTTTTGGTCCTTTGTTGACCGGAAAGACAAAATGAACGTCGGGATGTACAAGTTTCGCCATCTGACGACACGAAGGACACTCTCCGCAGGAATCACCATCATGAGGATTGCTGCAGTTCAGATACTGGATATAGGCAAGAGCCAGAGGGAGTGCCCCACAGCCCTCATTCTCATAAAACAGCATCGCATGAGCAACCCTGCCGCTGTCCGCCATGGTCAACAAGGCATCAGCCGCAGTCTTATTTCCTATGACGTCAGCAAATCTCATTACATCACTCTATCGGCTGTAAAATGCGCAAGCTCAACAAGGCTGTCCTTAGCCACAGAAGCCGGGAACATGTTCAATGCTCCGACCGCGGATTCGACATATGAATTGAGCCTCGACACTGCGTATTCCAGGCCGCCGTTATCCTTCACGAACTGAACGATCTCATCCCTGTACTCCGGATGAGAAACTATGTCATAAATCTTTGTCCTTACCTCCTGCTCCTTCTGGCTGCCGGCATTTGCCATCGCACCGAGAAGAGGCATTGTTATCTTCTGCTCAAGAATATCTGCTCCGAGCGGCTTGCCGACTGCATCAGTTCCGACATAGTCCAATATGTCATCCTTGATCTGGAAGGCAATGCCCAAAGCTACAGCATAATCTTTTGCAGCCTTTACCATCTCCTCCGAAGCGTCGGCAGAAATGGCAGCAGAAACACAAGAGGCTTCAAAAAGAGAGGCCGTCTTGTTATATATGATTCTAAGATAATCCCTCTCATCCGTGTCACCCTTCTGAGCCTTCTGCAGCTGAAGCATCTCTCCCTCGGCAAGGTCGCTCAAGGTCTTAGCATAGATCCTCATCACTTTTGCAGAATCATCAGAAACGTCCAGGATCAGTTCCATCGCCTTCACAAGCCAGTAATCTCCTACCAGGACCGAAACCGCCGGTCCCATAAGAGACATGATGGTAGGCACCCCTCGACGCTTGTCACTGTCATCAGCCACATCATCATGAAGAAGTGTAGCATTATGAAGCAGTTCCGAAGCTGCAGCATATTTTATCGCCGCATCAGAAACCGACCCACCCGAACATGCCTTGGCCATCAGAAGCGCCAACATAGGACGAAGCTGCTTTCCCGAATGCGCAAGAATAGAATCATTGGTCGCATTCAAGAGACCGATATCACTCTTCAGAGAAGACGATATCTGATTCTGCACAGCCAGCCAATCAACGCCGAGATATTCCTTTATTGCCTTTATATCCATCTTATTCCTGTAACATTTCCAGCAGATGCTCAGGAGTATCTGCAAATCTTATGTTTGACATCGCTTCCTTCGGAAGCATCTTCTCATCCACATAATGCTGAAGAAGATTCCTCAACGGCTCATAGAAACCCTCGTAGTTCAGGACATAGATACGTCCGTCATACTGTTTCAGATATATACATGCAAACGTATCCATAATCTCGTCCAAAGTACCGATTCCGCCAGGAAGTGCAACAACTGCAAAGGTATCCTCTCTCAGACGGATCTTTCTTTCTGCCATTGTATCTGTCCAGATGACCTCAGTAAGATCCGGATAGACCAACTTTTCCATAAAACGAGGAATCACGCCACGATGATAGCCACCGACAGCAACAAGTTCGTCGGAAACAACACCCATTGTACCCTTTACAGTACCTCCGGTCACTATACCGTATCCAGACAACGAAGCCGCCCGTACAAATTCACGGGCGACTTTGTTATATTTAGGATCTATTTCAAAACTTGCGGAGCAGAACACCGCTATTTTTCCTTTCATTACTTTATCTTAGAAGAAGAATGCAACACTGACTGAAAGCCCCCCATAATCAAGACTGTCCGTCTTGAGAATTCCCATTGTTCCGAAATTCCAGTTGTAACGCACGATAGCCTGTAGCCTCCATACGTCAAGACCGGCGCCAATTCCAAGTCCATATTCCAACGAGTTCTTACCGTCAATTACACCGGAAAGTCCGGATGCCTCTCCCTTAAGCTTGTTTGACAACGAATATCCCACATATGGTGTAACGTCAAAAAACGGCCGTGCGACGATAAGGTCCGGACCCCACTGCACTGAAACAGGAAGAATCAGAGAACCCACACTCTGAACCAGATCATTGGCTACTACATCATCAAAGAATCCGAAATCCTGAGCTACCAGAGAAGCGTTTTTCTGAGTATAGACCAATGATGGCTGAATGGAAAAACCTAACGGCAGATTGACGGCATATGTTACGCCGGCATTCCATCCGGCCTTAGACTCAGTCTGTATGCCATCAATGCTGGCAGCATTGAAGTTCACACCTGCCGTAACGCCGAATTTTCCTTGGGCTGAAGATGACATTGCCACCAGAACGGCGGCAATGACGACAAGTAATCTTTTCATGACTCAATTCAAATTACATCAATGCATCAAGCTTTGCTGCAAGGTCTGCCTTTGAAATCACTCCGACATGTCTGTCAGCAAGCTCACCGTTCTTGAAGAAAAGAAGGGTAGGAATGCTTCTGATATTATAGTTCATCGGAGCATCATCACAATCGTCAACATTGCATTTGCAAACGACTGCCTTGCCTTCGTATTCAGCAGCGATCTCCTCAACGATAGGTGCAATAGCCTTGCATGGTCCGCACCATGTAGCCCAGAAATCAACGAGAACAGGCTTGTCAGTATTCAAAGTTTCTGCGAAATTCGCATCAGTAATTACGTGTGCCATAGCATTAAAAAATAAAAATTCCAGTCGCAAATATAAAAATTTACGACTGGAATTACAATAATGATACCTGTTTTTACTTAGTAGTATTTTTCTACATTCCAAGCAAAGGCTCTGATGCCGAGATCAGGTGTTTCCTCATCCATTGCACGAAGCCTTGAAAGGATCTCATCTACCTTTTCATCAGGTACAAATGTCAGGATTGCATTGTTCATGGTCGGCCATGCATGATTTCCGAGATGCGGTTCTCCGGTATATCCGCCGCGGCCGGCAATGTCCTGCCACATAGTGAATCCCTTACATCCGAGAGCCTCAAGAACATCAGCGATCTCCATGTTATATGCCTGGTCGTATGCTATAAAAATTCCTTTCATATTTTTCAATGTAATTTCCTTGTTTTACGATTGTCAACTTGTCACTTTGCCGCCTTGCGCTCAGCACGGCGAAGCTGCCATGTAGACATTGACGCATACAATGTCGGGATGATTACAAGGGTAACGAGTGTCGACACAGAGAGACCCCATGCCACAACCATACCGAGTGAACGCCACATTTCAGCACCCTCGCCCTGACCTACAGCCATAGGGATCATACCGAGCACTGTAGTAAGGGTTGTCATGAGGATAGGACGGAGACGTGACTTGGCAGCGATGACGCATGACTCCTCAATACTCTTTCCTCTCTCACGCATAAGGATTGTGTAGTCGATAAGCACGATACCGTTCTTTACTACGATACCCATGAGGATAAGGATTCCGACAAGTCCCATTGCACCGAGTGCAGTACCTGTAACCCAAAGTCCGAGGAGCACACCTACGAATGCAAACGGAATCGAGAACATGATCACGAATGGGCTCATGAAAGACTCGAACTGCGATGCCATCACGATGTACACGAGTATGATGATCATGATAAGAAGCATGATGAGGTCTCCGAACATCTCCTGCTGGTCTTCGTATGTACCGCCGATTCTTGTCATGATCTCAGATGGCATCTCCATTTCCTCAAGAGAAGCCTCTGTAAGCTCGACGGCGTCAGAAAGTGCGACACCGTCTGCTACAACTCCCGACACTGTGATCAGACGCTCACGATTCTTTCTTGTAATCGAAGGAGGAGTAAGATTCTCGACAACTGTTCCGAGATCCTTGATGCGGACTCCCTTGCCCATGTTATTGTAGATAAGGATGTTCTCAATATCCTCAATACCGGTTCTGAACTCTGGAGCATAGCGCACACGGATATCGTACTCGTCACCATCCTCACGGTAGAATGACATTGTCGATCCGTTCATTGCTGCACTCAGATAAGAGGCTGCCGTAGTACTGTTCAGTCCGTTAAGAGCAAGTTTCTCGCGGTCGAAATCCACCTGATATTCAGGAGTATACTCATCGCGGCTGAGAAGAACCTGTGCATATGAGCCTTCCTGAAGCATCTTCTGCTGAACCTGCTTTGCGATCTGGTCTGTTGTCTCGAAGTCGTAGCCGTAGATCTCCACGTCCACTGTCGAAGCACCACCCATACCCTGCTGACCGCCTTCTGTCACACGCACCTTCTTGAACTCAGGATAATGTGCGAGGATTGCGCGGATTTCGTCTGCAATCTGAGCAAGAGAACGCTCACGGAGCTCCATACTTCCAACGTTGATGTTGTAAGAAATGACGTGAGTACCGTTGTTCTGCATTGCAGCGAAAGAGTTATCTGTATCCGCCTGACCGAATGCATATGAGCAGTTCACGATTTCAGGCACAGCTGCAGCAAACTTTCCGTGAAGTTCATGAGCAAGAACTCTTGTCACGTTCTGACCGGTTCCGGCAGGAAGCTCGAGCTGAACAGTGATACGTCCGTCGTCCGACTTAGGCATGAACTCTGTCTTCAACGAAGGAGCAAGAAGTCCTATTGTGACTGCAAATACCGCGAGGGACGCAAGCAGAACCGTTGCTCTATGTCCTACACACCAGTTGATCACATGGCTGTAACCTCTTGAAATGAGGTCGATGAATCTGTTGAAGTTTCCGAAGATCAGATCATGGAGCTTACCATGCTTAGGCTTGAATCTCAAGAACTGCGAACAGAGCATCGGGATAAGTGTAAGAGCACCGATTGTAGAGACAATCATGATGATACTTGTAATCCATCCTAGCTGCTTGAACATGAGACCTGCCATACCCTTGATCATTGTCAACGGAAGGAATACGGCAAGCATTGTCAAAGTAGATGCGATTACCGAGATACCCACCTCCTGTGTCGCATGTACTGCAGCCTCCTTCGGCTTGGCACCTCTTTCGAGATGTGTCGAAATGTTCTCAAGCACTACGATCGCGTCATCGACCACCATACCGATGGCAATTGAAAGCGACGACATTGACACGATGTTCAATGTATTTCCGGTAGCCCAGAGGTACATCAATGATGCAAGGAGCGAGATCGGAATCGCGAGCACGATGATGAAGGTTGCACGCCATCTTCCAAGGAAGAGGTAAACCACGAGCATCACGATGAGGAAGGTAAGGATAATGGTCTCCTTCAATGAGTTGAGTGTATTGAGGATGTTATCCGAGCTATCCACGACTGTTCTGATCTCGATATCAGAAGGAAGACCTTTCTTGATGGTCTCAAGCTCCTTCTTCACACCCTTGATCACATTTACAGTGTTGGCGTCAGCCTGCTTCTGGATCACGATCTGAGCACCTTGAGTACCGTTGATATAAGACTCCTGGTATCTCTCCTCGACACCGTCAACCACGCGCGCAACATCACGAAGATAGATTGTCTTTCCGTTTGCATTAGCCACCACGATATCAAGCATCTCTTCTGCAGACTTGAACTCCTTCTCGACACGAAGAGCATATGCGTTAGATCCGATATCGATGGAACCTGAAGGGATGTTCTTGTTTTCAGCTGCGATCAAGCTTGAAATACCTGATATGGTAAGGCCATAGGCCTCGAGCTTGTTAGGGTCGCAATATACCTGAATCTCTCTCTGAGGTGCACCGGCGATGGATACGGTACCCACACCTGACACACGTGCAAGAGGTGTTGCCAGCTTATCATCCAGAATCTTCTCAAGAGCAGGAAGGCTCTCACGTGCAGTAGCCGCCATGATCATGATAGGCATGTCATCAGCACTGAACTTGAAGATCACAGGAAGAGTCGCTCCATCAGGAAGCACCGAGTTCACCATGTCAAGCTTATCGCGGACATCATTTGTCGCGACATCGATATCAACACCCTGGATGAACTCCATAGTGATGAGAGAGATGTTTTCCTTTGAAGTAGAACTGATGTCCTTGAGGTCGCTCACACCGTTAAGGGAGTTCTCGAGAACCTTTGTAAGGTTTGTCTCGATATCCTCCGCACTGGCTCCCGGATACGACGACATGACCATGACGACGTTCGCATCAAACTTCGGGAACCTGTCCAAAGATATGTTAATCAGCGAGAAAATACCGAAGATCGCCATCGCTATGAACACAAGCGAGGTGGTCACCGGGTTATTGACCGCTTTTCTATATATACTCATATTTCCTTACTCGTTTACTGTAACTTTAATACCATCCTTGAGGCGGATCTGACCACCTGTAACGATCTTGGCACCGTCAGAAAGTCCTTCGAGAACCTCATACTCAGAACCCATGCGACGGCCGAGAACGACCTTCTGATAAGTTACTGTGTTGTCCTTGTTGAGAACATATACGAATCTCTCGCCTGAACCCTGCTGCTTTACAACGGCTACGTCAGGAATCACGACGCTGTTGTTAGAGCCGAAAGTGATGGTAACTCTTGCAAACATACCCGGACGAAGAGTTGTATAACTGTTGCTGACAACTACCTCAATTGTGAATGTGCGTGTTGCAGGATCGATTGTAGGATAGATCTTCTCTACCTTTCCTGAGAAAGTCACATCAGGAACAGCATCAGCTGTAATCTCCACTGAATCACCCTTCTTTACCTTTGTATAGTCAGACTCTGAAATAGCTACAAGAAGCTTCACAGGCTTGATCTGCTCAACAGTATAGATAGGAGCGCTCATTGCATACATATCACCTGCATCATAGTTTCTTGCTGTCACGACTCCGTTTATAGGGCTGCGGAGAACAGTATTCTCCTCAAGATTCTCAACCTGAGTCATTGCAACATTATATGCGAGTTCAACTGCCTCATAATCAGACTTTGAGATTGCACCGGCCTCGTAAAGAGTCTTAAGACGCTGGAGTTCTACAGCCTGATTCTGGAGCTGGAGCTGAGCCTGAAGAAGAGAAGCCTTGTCCATTTCTGCAAGAACCTGTCCCTCTGTAACATTGTCACCGATCTCAACATTGATCTTAGTGATACGACCTGTCATCTGTGGAGCAATGTTGTTCTTTACATATGCCTGTACAGTAGATGTGTATGTTGCCAACTGAGGCACCTCTCTTACTGAAACCTGCTCAACAGCAACTGTTGGAGCCTCATCAGCCATGGCATTCGCTGCCTGCTGTGCATCTTTGCTTGCAGTATTGCCGCAAGACACAGCCATAATGACTGCAGCTGCAGCAACGATTGATCTGAAAATAGTCTTCATATTTATCTTTTAATTATTTATTCTGTAAAATCATGACCGAGGGTCTGTTCGAGCTGAGCCTTTGCTGTCAGGAAGTTCATGATTGCCTGAGATTCTGACAGACGTGACTGAGTAAGTGCAAGCTGAGCATCGTTAAGCTCGATGAGCGTGCTGCGTCCGGCCTTGTATGACGCCTCTGTGATGTCATAGCCCTTCTGAGCAGAAGCTACAGCACTCTGAGCGGCATAGTAGCTCTTCATACTAGTCTCCATAGTAGCCAGGCTCTGACGGATAGCGACCTTGAGCTGACGCTCAGTATTTGATACCTGAAGCTTTACCTGCTCATACTGATTCTTTGCCTGACGGATCTGCTGATAACGCTTTCCACCAGCGAAAATAGGAATGCTGAGGCTGAGACCGGCTGTCGAATAAGGAATCCATGGGAATTCGCTGAAGGCAACATCGTTCGCCATAGACATGTAGGCGAAGTTGAATGAAGCCGCAAGACTAGGAAGGGCAGCATATTTCTGGATCTTGATGTTCTCAGCGAGCTGCTCCGCCTGAATGGCAAGCTGCTTCATTGTGCTGTTGTTCTCAAGAGATGCATCATTGTTCTCATTGATGTCATAAAGCATATGCTGAGCATAGTCAGAAAGCTTTCCTGCCACATCAAGATTCATGTCGAGATCCACACCAAGCACAGCCTTGAGCTGCCACAATGCAAGGATTACAGAACTCTCTGCATTGTATACGTTAGGAATTGCATTCTCCACAGTTGTCTTTGCACGTATGAGGTCCATCTCCGAAACCTTCTGGACATCATATTTCTTCTGTGTCTCGGCAAGGTTCTGCAAAGCGTTCTCATAAACCTGGTTGTAAACCTCTGCTGCCTCCTTTGCAAAAAGGATCGAATAATAGGCATTCTTTACCTGAGTCACGAGATCAAGACGTGAAGCGCGTGCCTTTTCAACAGCAAGTTCAACGTCAAGTCCTGAAATCTTAAGGCTTTTCCAAAGCTGAGCGTTGACAAGAGGCATTGCAACTGACGTTGCCGCATTAATGGTATTGTACATACCCACCTCAATCTTCATAGGTTCCTGACCTTCACCCATTGCCATGAACATAGCCTGCTTCTTGATAGTTCTCTGGTATGAAGCAGAGAGGTCAATCTGAGGGAAGAGTGAAGCATAAGTACCCTTCTTGGCAAAGCCGGTCCTCTCGATCTCCATATCAGCCACCTTGACTGACACATTCTCGCTCAAACCAATCTCGAGCGCCTGTTCCAAAGTGATCACTACAGGTGCGCCTGTCTCCTCCTGCGCTGAAGCAGAGACAGAAACAGCAAGAAAACCTGCTATGACCGCTGTAATTACCGCTAATTTTTTCATCATTTTAAATATATACACTTTATACACATATTCAAGGCGCAAAAATACAACAAATTTTAAGCCATCACGCAAAGTATTTTGGTTCTATAATCTACATATTTGGTCCATTCTACTAATTTGTGTATATTTGTACACATAAAAGAAACATATGGGAGAGAAAGCTAACAAACAGGTCAAACCTGCCGTCATATTCGGAGATAAAAATGTAACCAGAGTCGGTTACATTGACAATTATATCTTTGCCTGTGAAATCAAGGGCGAAGGACACATCGTATACAGCAAGCCGAGAAGGCCCAAATACCATCTTGTAATCATCATCCTGAACGGAAACATAGAAATCATCATCAATGGAAAGAAATTCCATTTCGAGGCCAACACCTACATAAATCTCCCTACCTGGTCGGATATATATGAGATCAGATATGACAAGGATTTCCATGCCATGGCCACAGCAACAGACAGAAGCGTGACTGAAGACATCTTCCGTAACAGAAATCCATTCCCTCCTACGTTCCAATTCGCTCTCGACCATAGCCTCGGAGGACAGATCATCGATAAGAAGGACATCATCACGCTGAAGAAGGACATCAACAACATGATCGAATCACTCTCAAACAAAGAGCACAGATTTGCAGAAGAGATCAACTATGCATATTTCTACATCCTGCTGACAGACATGGCTGGCATGATGTGGAAGAAATACGGTTCGGGAACGCCTTCCCGCCACAGCGATATGAAAAGATCGGACAGCATCATGAAGGCATTTGCAGATCTTCTGGGAGAACATGTAAGAAAAGGGACGAACATTGAATTCTACGCAGAAAAACTTTGTATATCAAAGCAATACCTTTCACTTATTGTAAAAGAGAAGACTCAGTTCAGCGTGGGTAAGATCATTTCTATCATGAGGGTGGAGGAAGCATCAAGACTGTTGAGAGACCCAGAGCTGACCCTCCAGCACATAGCGGAAGAACTGGCTTTTTCAGACCAGTCTTCATTTGGAAAATTCTTCAAGAAACACTCGGGAATGACGCCTATGAAATACAGGCAGAGCCTCCGCAAGACACTGCTTACCCTCCGTTAGACCTCGGCAGTCACGTCAAGCCACTCGTACTCACCGCCCCAGATTTCAAGAAACCTCATGAAATCGGCGTTTGAAAGCACTGTACTTGCCGTGTTGTCACAAGGATGAAAACTCACTCTTTCTGCAGTCTGCAGATCCTTGTCAAGGAAAAGCTTCACCCTATGTCCGTTAGGGAAATGCTCCTTAGTAAGATCCTGTGTTTCGGGGTCATGAATAAGACCAAGAGGTGAAACAGAACCTGGAAGAAGTCCCAAGCAACGCTCCATTCTTTCTGCAGACGCAAACGAAAGCTTACCCTGCTTGAGCATGTGCTCAAGGGAATGTATGGCAAGTTCCTTATGGCATTCAAACACCACAAGATAGTGTCTGTTGCCCTTATGATTTCTGAAGAACAGATTCTTGCAGTGAGTAGAATCGATTTCCTTCCAATACTCCAGCGCCAGCTCGATTGTCGGAAGCGGCGGATGCGTATGAAGCTCATAATTCAAGCCGTGACCTTCAAGAAAGGCCAGCACCTCATCTATGCGTGTATTTCCCGTCATTTGTTAAGACTTTTGGCATAATTTGTAGGAGCCGCCTTCTTCTTCTCCGGATGGACAATCATAGCAGGCTGCTTCTTTACCTGGCTGTAAATCAGGAATCCTATGCCGATAAGCACAAACGGAATACTCAGCCACTGACCCATATTAAGAACCATATCCTGCTCGAATCCCACCTGAGGCTCCTTGATGAACTCAATGAGGAATCGCATTCCGAAACAGCCGATGAAGAAGGTACCGATGAAGAATCCACGATGGAGCTTCGGCAGACGGTATTTATACATAAGTATCTGAAAGACACCGAGAAGGAAATAGCTCAATGCTTCATAAAGCTGAGTCGGATGCTTCGGCTCGACCTCTCCTCGGTTTTCAAAGATAAAGCCCCATGGCAGAGTCGTCACATCTCCATAAATCTCAGAATTGAAGAGATTTCCAAGACGGATGAATGTTGCGGCAAAACATACCGCAATCGCAAGGTGGTCAAGTATCCATACGAAATCAAAGTCGTATTTCCTTCCATAATGTCGTGCGAACCACCACATTGCAATGAACAGGGCAATAGTACCGCCATGACTTGCAAGACCGCCCTTCCATGGCATGAAGATTTCCTTGAATCCCTGCCAGCTTGCAAGATAATAGTCAGGCTGATAAAAGAGGCAATGTCCAAGACGGGCACCAACGATCGTACCGATCAGAAGGGTATAAAGAAGCGGATCAAGAAGAGTTTCTGGTACACCCTCTCTTCTGAAGAAGCCTCTGAAGATGAACCATCCTAGTATGAATCCTGAAATGAAAAGAAGCGAATACCATCTTATGACCAAAGGGCCGAGGCTGAAAAGCTCCGGATTCACGTTCCAATTGATTGCCAATGTCTCTATCATAGTCTTTTATTGAAAGAGGCCCGGTTGTCCGGGCCTCAGTATAATAATCGAAAAATCGAATTACGCTCTGATTGCTGCGATACCTGGGAGTTCCTTACCCTCGAGGTACTCGAGCATAGCGCCACCACCTGTTGATACGTAGCTGACCTTGTCAGCGTAACCCATCTGAGTTACAGCAGCAACTGAGTCACCACCACCAACGAGGGTGAATGCACCGTTCTCAGTAGCCTTTGCAAGAATCTCAGCGATACGGTTTGTACCCTTTGCGAATGCAGGGATCTCGAATACGCCAACAGGACCGTTCCAGAGGATAGTCTTAGAGTTCATGAGAACCTCCTCCCACATAGCGAGAGTGCTAGGAGCTGCGTCCATACCCTCCCAACCGTCTGGAATCTCAGTGTTGAGGCAGATCTTGGTGTTAGCGTCGTTAGAGAAATCGTCAGCGATTACAACCTCCTTAGAGAGATAGATCTTAACGCCCTTCTCCTCTGCCTTCTTGAGTGTATCGAGAGCGAGCTGCATCTGATCATCCTCACAAAGTGAGCGACCGATCTTGCCTCCCTGAGCCTTCTTGAAAGTATAAACCATACCACCACCGATGATCATGTTGTCAACAGCGTCGAAGAGCTTCTCGATGATAGTGATCTTTGAAGATACCTTTGCACCACCTACGATAGCAGTTACAGGGTGCTCTGGAGTCTTGAGAACGTGGTCGATAGCCTTGATCTCACCTTCCATGACATAACCGAACATCTTGTCGTTAGGGAAGTACTCAGCGATAAGTGCTGTAGAAGCGTGTGCACGGTGTGCAGTACCGAATGCATCGTTGATGTAGCAGTCAGCATAAGAAGCAAGCTTCTTCACGAATGCCTTCTGGTTCTCCTTAACCACAGCCTTTGCTGCCTTCTTCTCCTCATCTGTTGCGAACTCGCCTCTTGGCTTGCCTTCCTCTTCAGCGTAGAAACGGAGATTCTCGAGTACGAGAACTTCACCCATCTTGAGAGCAGCAACCTGCTCATCAGCTGCCTGACAGTCATCAGCAAACTTTACAGGCGCTCCGAGAAGCTCCTGAACACGAGTAAGGATGTGCTTGAGAGAGAACTTCTCAGTTACGCCCTTAGGACGACCGAGGTGTGACATGATGATAAGGGCACCACCCTTCTCAAGAACCTTCTTAAGAGTAGGGATAGCTGCACGGATACGGGTATCGTCAGTAATCTCCATCTTCTCGTTAAGTGGAACGTTGAAGTCTACGCGGACAATAGCTTTCTTGCCAGCGAAATCGTAAGTGTCAATAAACTGTTGCATAATTGTATAAATGTATTGTAATTCTTTTCTTATTCTGATCCTCGATCAGGTCGAGGATGACATTAACGTTGGTCAGAGGTGTCATTACCGGCGGGACCGGTAATCTTAAAACCGAGCAAATTTAGCAATTTTCGGTGAAATACAATAAAATAAGTATCTTTGTGCAAATTTTAGCATTATGATGACAATAGAAAGCCCCGGCTCATTCTGGAAAGACTACGAACTCATTGATTCCGGCAACTTCGAAAAACTCGAAAGATTCGGTTCCTTCATCATGGCTCGTCCTGAGCCTAAGGCTCTGTGGAACAAGTCATTGTCTGAGGGAGAATGGAACAAGATGATCCATACCAGATTCAAGACAGGAGCAGGTTTCGGCAAGGCAGGAAAGGAAGACAGCGGTACATGGGAGCGCAAGAAGAAGATGGACGACCAGTGGTATATCCGTTATAATGGCGGACAGGCCGGCCTTAACTTTTCATTACGACTCGGACTCACATCCTTCAAGCATGTCGGAGTATTTCCTGAGCAGTCATCAAACTGGGAATACATCTACAGGCAGACTAAGGCCCTCGTTGAAAAAGCTGAGGCAGAAGGAAAGCCGAAGCCACGCGTGCTGAATCTCTTCGCATATACAGGAGCTGCAACTCTTGCGGCAAAAGCTGCAGGAGCTGACGTGACACATCTTGACTCAGTACGTCAGGTCGTGACATGGGCTCGCGGAAACATGGAGGCAAGCCGCATGGACAACATCCGATGGGTTGTCGAAGATGCACTTAAGTTTGCCCGAAGAGAAGCAAAGAGAGGAAATACATATCAGGGAATCATCCTCGATCCGCCTGCATACGGACACGGTCCGGACGGGGAGAAATGGAAGCTTGACGAATGCCTCAACGAGATGCTCCAATGCGTGGCTGCAATCCTGGCACCACAAGACAGCTTCATGGTACTCAACCTCTATTCGAACGGCTACTCAGCCGTCCTCGGTGAGACTATCGTAAAACAGGCATTCTGTACGAAGACTGCATACAAGTCGCTCGACTTCGGAGAGCTCGTCCTCCGCGACTCATTCGGAAAGAATCTCCCGCTGAGCGTCTTCGTCCGTCTGGCAAGATAAACTCCTGCATCGAAGACATAAAAAAAGGGAAACCTCACGGCTTCCCTTTTTTTATGTCTTCTGCTATCCTGATAGGAATTGCACACATTTTTCAAAAGAAAATTCAGGAGTGCAGAAAAGACGAATAAGATTCTTAACCGATGCAAAGATGACCGTCTTTTCCGTCTTTTTCGTTGTTCTCCTTGTTGTTTTAAGTGTTGTTTTAGCCTCCTGAAGTTGTTTAAATGGGCTTTTGTGTTGTTTTACTATTCCTCAACATCAAGAAGCGCATTGAATCGCAAACGGATCTCATCCGCATAATCTTCGTCACCACAGTAGTCTGTAAGATCAGCAATGTATGAGATGCAGTTATAACAGCTTTCAAAATCCTTCTTTGCATAATCATAGAAATTCAGGAAGAACTCTGTTGAGACGAAGAGTTCGTCAATGAATCTCTTTGCAAGGTCGAGAGCCTTATCATCTGCGCCTGCATTGTAATATGTCTCAATCATATCGATGACCATATACTCATTGGAAAAGCCCAGATATGTCATGTCAAGCGGGAAGTTTTCAGCAGGAATATACTCCTGACACATATCGAGAAGTTCCACTGCCCTCTCCGCATCATTAATCTTCAGCATTTCCTTTGCAGCGTTCACAAAGAAGTTTCTCTGTGAGAGTACTCCACAGAATGTATAGTAATGCTGATAATCGATGAAATAGTCCTTTCTCCTGAGAGCATCCCAAGAGTAGACATTCTTGATCATGTCATAAAGTTCTTCCGCATCAGCAAATCCTATGTCCGTACTCTTCATCTTATTCTTTATAGGAACAAACCTATAAGAGAATCCGTCATATTTAAGATAGTCCTTCAGTCCGACATTGATATCGCCTCCCATGCTGAGAAGGTTGATAGGACGATCCCACTTATAATTCGAAAGCAGGTCAAGCATGAACAGTTCAGGTTTTGTCAGATACTCCTTATCCTTAGGGATTGTAAGAGTTATCTGGTCAGGAATCAGGTCAGCATACTTCTCGTCCAGGATGCCGTATTTGATCACATTCTCCTTATTCACAGGAATCGAGAACCTTCTGGAAAGTATATAATCCACATTCTTTCCGCTTGAAAGAGGAATCTTCGCGTCCGGATGCCTGAATATGCGCATCACATCTGCAAGTGGAATCACAGTGTCGCGTGTGTCATATATATATATGAATTCGTTTGTTCCGTAAAGATACTGCCCAGGACCTACAGAAAGATCAAGAGGTTCCGATTCATTCATCTTCCACTTCATCTGATCGATATGCCAGTCTGTTCCAAGAAGCGACGTATTTGCAATTCTGACATCAGTACGCACATTCTCCACCTCTTGTGCATACCAGAGAGGGAAAGTATCGTTGTCGCCATGTGTCACGAGAATACCGTTCTCTCCTACAGAGTTCAGATAATTCTTCGCCATTTCTACAGCTGTATATCTGTTGCTGCGGTCATGGTCATCCCAGTTCTCTGCCGCCATGATTGCAGGAACCACAAGAGAAGCCGCAACTACAGCAGCAGCAACTGCAAGATCCTTCTTCTCCACCTTCTTCTGTATCCACGAGTATAGCGCCGTAACACCCAGACCGATCCAGATACAGAACGAGTAGAACGACCCCGCATATGCATAGTCACGTTCTCTAGCCTGGAAAGGCGGCTGGTTAAGATAAATCACGATAGCTATACCTGTCATGAAGAACATCAGGAAAGTCAGCCAGCATCCTCTGCCATCTTTTCTGTACTGGAAGAATATTCCGAGTATTCCGAGAAGAAGCGGGAGCATATAATAATGATTCTTTCCCTTATTGTCCTTAAGATACCCCGGAGCACCTGACTGGTCATCGAGACGGAACTCATCAATAAGAGGGATACCGCACTCCCAGTTACCTACGAAAGGATCTCCAGGACTAGGGCTGTGTATATCATTCTGGCGGCCGGCGAAGTTCCACATGAAGTATCTCCAATACATCCAGTTCATCTGATAATCAAAGAAGAATGCGAGGTTCTGGACGAATGTAGGCTTCTTATGAGTAGAACCTGCTACCTTGCTGCCACCCTTACCGATGTATGTCTGGTAGAATGAGATATGTCTTGGATCCGTTCCGCTCCACATTCTAGGGAAGAGCATCTTGCCCGACGACTTGTAGACGATCTTTCCAGGACCTTCAGCCTTTATGTACTTGTCCCCCATCGGCGCCCAGTACTGAGTTGGCTCAATTTCATACGGAGCATCGAAATACTCTCCATATATAAGAGGGTTGCTTCCATACTGCTCACGTCCGAGATATCTCACGAGGGTGAAAGGATTGTCCGGCTGATACTCATTTGTAGGAGTCTTTGCAGCAGAACGTATGATCACGATAGAGAAGAGAGAGAATCCGATCACTATCATTGTGAAGCAGAGAAGTACAGTATTTGCGAACACCTGCTGTTTCTCCATAGTCTTGAACAGTCCCCAGAAGCACAAGCCAAGAAGAAGGAGCATGAAGAACACGGCTCCGCTGTTGAATCCCAATCCGAGAGTGTTGACAAAGAAAAGATCAAAGTACGCAGCAAACTTTGGAAGATATGGAATGATTCCAAAAAGGATGATTGCAAGTATCACGACTGAAACCGCAAAGATCTTCACATACTCCTTAAGGCTGTAATGTCCGTCTTCGCGACGCTTGTAATAGAACATGAACACAAGCGCAGGAATTGCAAGGAGATTAAGGAGATGAATACCGATAGAAAGGCCCATGATGAAGGAAATGAGTACTATCCAACGGTTTGCATATGGGCTGCCAGCCTGCTCATACCATTTTGTCATTGCCCAGAACACGAGAGCTGTGACCAGCGATGACATCGCATACACCTCGCCTTCCACTGCAGAAAACCAGAATGTATCACTGAATGTATATGCAAGAGCGCCCACCGCTCCCGATCCGAAGATGGCTATAGCCTTTGCGACAGAATATACGCCGTCCTCTGAAGGCTTTATGATTCTCCTCGCAAGGAAAACGATGGTCAGATACAGGAAGAAGATGGTTAACGCAGAGCAGATTGCACTCATGGCGTTGACCGCCACTGCAGCATGCATATTGTCTGCAAACATAGTGAAGAACCTTGCGAACAGCTGGAAGACAGGGTTTCCAGGAGGATGTCCCACTTCGAGCTTATATGATGATGCGATAAACTCGCCGCAATCCCAGAAGGATGCTGTCGGTTCGATTGTGAGGAGATAGGTAATGGCAGATATCGCAAATACGACAACAGCCGTCAACCTGTTCCAGAATGTAAATTTCTTATTATTCATGTATATGTACTTTTCTCAAACTGACAAATATACGACTAATATCGTTATATTTGCAAAAAGATTTTTACTCAGATGGCTGATAACGATTGGAAGAAACGTCTGGGTGTCGTATTTTCGACAAACCCGGATTTCAATTACGAGGAAGAGACTGAAGCAGAGCAGCAGACCCTTGAACCTTCAAAACAGAACCTCATAGTTTCGATAGACAGAAAAGGACGTGCAGGAAAGCAGGTTACGCTTGTAACCGGCTTCGCAGGCACATCTGACGACCTGGCCGAACTCGGACGTGTCCTGAAAGTGAAGTGCGGAGTCGGCGGCAGCGCCAAGGATGGAGAGATTACCATCCAGGGTGATTTCAGAGACAGGGTCGTGACCCTGCTCAAGGACATGGGTTATAGAGCAAAAAGAGGAAATTAGCATGCTGTTCAATCTGCTGGCATTATTCGGATTTCTGATCGTGCTGCTTTTATTGAGGCGGCTGGTCAACATTCTCCCGTCTCTTATGGCGTGTCTCATCCGAGGAAAGGAAAGCATCAACCTTGAGGCAAGCGTCAAGCTGAGCAGAGACAGGGACATGCTTGCTCTTGCAATGATCATTCCGTTCTGCCTTACCGTCTCATCCCACAGACTCTACTCTCCCGGAATTCTTGAAGGAGTTTCCACAAACGTATATATCGGAATCTGCTTTGCAGTATTTTTCTGTTATGTGTTGCTCCGCACGATGCTGACATGGCTTTTCCGTCCGAAGAAGGCAAGAAAAACATATGAGACGGCAAAAAAGGCTTCCTACAGCTTCTTCATCACATATACCCTGTTCATTCTTGCTGCAGCCGCTTTTTTAGGCGTTTTTGATGTTGCTGAAGCAACCATAAGAAATGCAATGCTTTGGATATCAGCGTTCATTTATGCGCTGTTCCTGATAAGAAAACTACAAATTTTTTCTACTTCTTGCTCTGTTTTCGTTGCTTTTTTGTACCTTTGCGCCCTCGAAATGATACCTACCGGAATTCTAGTTATTTCGGCTATTATTTTTTAGACAGGAATGAGCGCAAAGAAGATATTGATTTCACAGCAGCAGCCGATGACGGCTTCGCCTTACACCAGTATAGCAGAAAAGTTTGGAGCAGAGTTTGACTTCAGACAGTTTTTCAAGATTGAGCCCCTGACTTCCAGGGAGTTCCGTACCCAGAGAATAAATATTCTGGACTATACAGCAGTTGTATTTTCCGCACGTACCACAATTGATGCATTCTTTCAGTTGTGCGAGGAGTTGCGTGTAAAGGTACCTGAAACCATGAAGTATTTCTGTACTTCTGAGGCAGTTGCAAACTATCTCCAGAAGCACATAGTATACAGAAAGAGAAAGATTTTCTTCGGTGACGGCACCCCAAACTCCATCATCGGTCTTATCGGCAGCAAGCACAAGGGAGAAAACTTCCTCATCGCAACAGCTGAGTCAAACAGCAAGGATACTGTAACAAAGCTATTCGAGATGCAGAAGTACTCTTTCGCAACAGCCGTATTCGTAAAGCCGGTAGCTCAGGACATCAAGGACCTTGATCTCCACGCTTATGATATGGTCGTACTCTTCAATCCTGCTGACGTGAAGTCTCTTTATGAGAACTATCCTGATTTCCAGCAGGGCGACATCAAGTTCGTATCATACGGAAAGTCCATTGTAAGCGCAATGGAGGAGGCAGGACTCTCGATCGAGATCTCAGCTCCGACACCTGAGGCACCATCCGTTGCCAAGGCTCTCGAACTTTACCTTTCCAAGAACTAGCCGTGGAAGGGGAAGTTCGTAATATTCTTCCTAAAAAAGAAAGATTGTGCGGCAAGACGGCCATATCAAAGCTTCTTGCCAAAGGAAAGCACGGCAATGTACCGGGCATGCGTTACTTATGTCTATATGGTAACGATGCAGAGGTAAACCGCATCGTCGTATCCGTATCCAAGAAATTCTTCAAGAGAGCTGTCAAGAGAAACATTCTGAAGCGCCGCATCCGCGAAAGCTGGCGCAAGCAGAAGCATAATCTGAAACTGGAGCGCAATCTGGACATTCTGCTCATGTATTCAGTAAAGGAAGTGCTCAGCTATGAGGAAATCTACGCAGCAGTCGGTCAGATCATCGAAAGTCTGAACACCCGATTCGCATCAAAGTCAACCATCTCTGAAAATCAGGCTAAAGATGAAGGAGAAACAGAATAAGACATGCCACCTTTTGAAGAAGGTGGCAATTTTTCCTTTTATACTGCTGATCCGATTCTATCAGGTCTGCCTCTCACCTCTTAAGGGAGGACCATCATGCCGTTTCACACCGACATGCTCGCAATACGCCCTCGAAGCATTCCGCAAACACGGCCCGTTCAAAGGTCTCTACCTTGCAGTACGTCGTATACTCCGCTGCCACCCTTGGGGCGGACACGGCTATGATCCGGTACCATAAGATTTAAATTAAAAAGGGAAACCGTCCGGTTTCCCTTTTTAATTTAAAATATCCGTTAGTCGAGTTTCAACACGGCCATAAAGGCGCTCTGCGGAACTTCAACCGTTCCGATCTGACGCATTCTCTTCTTACCCTGCTTCTGCTTCTCGAGGAGCTTTCTCTTACGCGAGATATCACCTCCGTAACACTTCGCAGTCACATCCTTTCTTACAGCCTTCACTGTCTCACGGGCAATGATCTTGGCTCCTACTGCAGCCTGGATCGCGATATCGAACTGCTGTCTTGGAATCAGCTCCTTTAGCTTCTCGCACATCTTGCGTCCGAACTCATATGCATGGTCTGCATGAATCAGAGTAGAAAGTGCATCGGCAGGATCACCGTTAAGAAGGATGTCGAGCTTCACGAGCTTTGCCTCCTTGAAGCCTACCACATGGTAGTCGAAGGACGCATATCCCTTTGAAATGGACTTGAGCTTGTCATAGAAGTCGAATACGATCTCCGAAAGCGGCATCTCATAAGTAAGCTCAAGACGGTCCGCCGTAAGGTAATGCTGATTGATGAGGACACCTCTCTTGTCAAGGCAGAGCTTCATGATCGGTCCATAATAGTCAGACCTCGAGATGACCTGCGCTCTGATGTATGGCTCCTCGATCCTGTCAATGAGCGTAGCGGCAGGAAGTCCGGAAGGGTTGTGTACATCAAGACATTCGCCCTGCGTAGTATATACCTTATAAGATACGTTCGGAACTGTAGTGATCACGTCCATGTTGAACTCTCTGAAGAGGCGCTCCTGAACGATCTCAAGATGCAGAAGTCCGAGGAAGCCGCAACGGAATCCGAATCCGAGGGCAAGAGAAGACTCCGGCTCGAATACAAGAGATGCGTCGTTCAGCTGGAACTTCTCCAACGAAGCGCGCAGCTCCTCATACTGATCTGTCTCTACAGGATAAAGACCGGCAAAGACCATAGGCTTAACTTCCTCAAAACCGTCAATAGCCTCAGCACATGAATTTCCGACATGTGTGATGGTATCACCCACCTTCACCTCGACTGCAGTCTTGATACCTGAAATGATATATCCCACACTTCCGCATGGTATCTCCTTGCGCGGATGCATCTTCATCTTGAGGACTCCGATCTCATCAGCGACATATTCCTTTCCTGTACTTACGAACTTTACCTTGTCACCCGGCTTGATCGATCCGTTCATCACCTTGAAGTATGCGATGATGCCTCGGAACGAGTTGAACACCGAGTCAAAGATGAGGGCCTGAAGAGGCGCATCAGGATCTCCTGTAGGAGCAGGTATTCTCTCTACAATGGCATCCAGAACCTCTCTTACACCCTGACCTGTCTTTCCTGAAGCAAGAAGGATATCTTCCGGCTTGCATCCGAGAAGATCAACAACCTGATCTGTAACGACATCGACCATCGCAGAATCCACGTCGATCTTATTGAGAACAGGGATGATCTCAAGATCGTGCTCGATTGCAAGGTAGAGATTTGAGATGGTCTGGGCCTGGATACCCTGAGTTGCATCCACCACCAGAAGCGCTCCTTCACAAGAAGCGATTGCACGCGATACCTCATAAGAGAAGTCCACGTGGCCCGGAGTATCGATAAGGTTGAGTGTATAGTTCTCTCCGTTATACATATAATCCATCTGAATCGCATGACTCTTGATGGTGATACCCTTCTCCTTCTCAAGGTCCATGGAATCAAGGACCTGATTTTCCATATCACGTGCGGTAAGGGTATTTGTTATTTCCAGCATCCTGTCGGCCAAGGTACTCTTTCCATGGTCGATATGTGCAATGATGCAAAAGTTTCTAGTATGTTTCATCGTCTGTGTATAATCGGTGCAAAGATAATAAATTAGAAAAATTTTCCCTATTTTTGTTTAATCCATGTCCCTATAAAGGTGTCTTAAAATACGTGACTGATAACGAAATCATAAGACTATACTGCGACGGCAGGCAGGAGGAGGCTTTCAACGGCATTGTCAATGCCTATACGGAAAGACTCTACTGGCATGTCAGGAGATTCCTGTGCAGTCACGAGGACACCAACGATCTTCTGCAGGACATATTCATCAAGATCTGGGCCGCACTGCCTACTTTCAGAGGAGACGCCAGACTGTATACATGGCTATATAGGATAGCGACCAACGAAGTCCTGAATCACCTGCGAAAAAGAAAATTCAAGGCATTGGTATCCTTGGATTTCACCTCCCCAACATTAGAAAAGATCATTGACGACGACGCCCACTTCAACGGAAACGAGCTGCAGCGCGAACTTCACAAGGCGATACAGCGTCTTCCGGAAAAACAGAGGGTTGTTTTCAGCTTGAGATATTTCGACGAAATGAAGTATGAGGACATCTCAGACATCACCGGCACATCGGTCGGAGCATTGAAGGCATCATATCACCACGCCTATAACAAGGTAAAGGAGGATATGCAGAAAGTAATTGACATATAGCGAATAAACCTTTATAAACTTTAAGTGTCTAACTAGTGATGAAAAAGGAAAATGACATATTGAAAGACTGCCCGCAGCTTAAGCAGATGCCGTTTACAGTCCCTGAAGGCTATTTTGAGACCTTCAAGGCGGAAGCGTCTAAACCGATGGTACGGAAACTCGATTTCCGAACCAGGATTGCTCCATACGCAGCCATGGCGGCAGTTTTCGTATTCATGGTAACTGCAGGAACACATCTTCTCGAAAAGTCTGTTCCGGAATACGAGATGACAGAGGAGGACTATGTAATGTTCTCTGACAACATCCTGACCACCATTGCCTACGAGATGGAATACGGAGCTCAGCTGGCAGAGGCGGAAATCAGCGACGAAGACATTATAAACTACCTTATATATACAGGTGTATCAGCTGAACAGATTGAATTATTAAAATAACAGGAGCCATGAAAAACAAGTTAACCACTATCATCATCGCAATTCTCACCATGGTCCTGACAGGCATTGCCGCAGATGCACAGCCAAACAGAAATGACTGGAAAGAGAAGATGCAGAGCGGAAAGATAGCCTTCTTGACTATGGAAATCGGTCTTACACCAGAAGAAGCCCAGAACTTCTGGCCTATCTACAATTCTGTAAATGAAGAATTGGACAAGGCGACGTACAACACAGTAGCTTCCTACATGGAACTTGAAAAGGCGCTTAACGACAAGAAGTCAGACAAGGAAGTAAGCAAATGCCTTGAAAAGTATCTTGATGCTATGGAAAGCCAGAACAAGATCAGAACAGAATCAGTTGAAAAGTACAAGAAGATTCTTCCGGAAAGGAAGGTTGCCAAAGTCTTTGTTGCTGAGGAGAAATTCAGAAGACAGCACATCAGAACGCTTCAGCACACTCCGACACGACCACAGAACTAAGCAAATAGATAAAAGTCTTGGATGAGGGAAAGATACTCTTGAGTATATTTTCCCTCATTCTGTATTATAAGGACATCATCATCCACAGAATCCTGACGGACCATTGAAAACTCGGCAATGATTCTTGACGGATCCTTACGAGGGACTGTCTTTATTCGAAGTATTCTGAAGAGATGCATGCCGTTCATTCTGGCATAGCGGCAAAGAGCGTTTTCCGTATCCGCAGGAAGGACTAGAGCCAGACGGCCGTCTTCATTCAGGCGCTCGGTGGCAAACTCAATTATTTCTCTATATGAAAGACCGGTGGAAGTGTGCCTGGCGTTATTTCGTCTTTCTTCCGGCGCATTTAGTGAATCCTCGAAATATGGAGGGTTGGAAAATATCAGGTCATATTTCCTATCTGTCTCCTCAGATGCAAACTCACCAAGGGAAGCATGATGAACTGTAAGATTGTCAGCCCAAGGGGAATTCATGAAATTCTCCCCTGCCTCAGTCGCAGAAGCCTCGTCGATATCGACTGCATGGATATTCATGGAGCCTAGTCCTTCCAGTCTCTGAGCTGCCATCAGAGCGATCGTTCCGGTACCTGTACCTATATCGAGAAGATTTCTGTCTGTCGGTCTGACGGTCATGGCTGCACCAAGCAGAACGCCATCGGTATTCACCTTCATGGCGCTTCTCTCATTGAAAACCTCAAACCTTTTGAATCGGAAGACCCCCATCGCTGCTATGTTTTAAACAAACTGACCGTCTACCATGAAAAGAGTTCTGTCGCACATTGCGGCAAGATCAGGATCGTGGGTTACGATGACTGTGGTCTGACCATACTTGTCTCTCAGATCAAAGAACAGCTTATGTATCTCTTCCTTTGTCTTTGAATCAAGATTACCGGAAGGCTCATCTGCTAATAGTACTGCAGGACGGTTTATGAGGGCTCTGGCAATTGCGACTCTCTGCTGCTCACCTCCGGACAGTTCCGAAGGCTTATGTCCCATACGCTCGGCCAACCCCATCTCCGAAAGCAATGCAGTCGCAGCTTCCTGGCTTTCCTTTCTGGAACGACCGGCGATGAAAGCAGGTATCATCACATTCTCCAATGCAGTAAATTCCGGAAGAAGATGGTGGAACTGAAAGACAAAACCCAGTCTCCTGTTCCTGAATTCAGCCAGCGCCTTCGCGCCCAACTCAGGAATATTGACACCATCTATTATAAGAGAACCCGAATCTGGCGTCGATAGCGTTCCTAAGATCTGAAGAAGGGTTGACTTTCCGGCACCGGATGCACCCATGATGGAAACGACCTCAGACTTGGATACACTGAAATCTATTCCCTTAAGAACCTTAAGAGCGCCGAAAGACTTTTCTATTCCTTTTGCCTGTATCATATGACCCTTGAATCTGAATTCAAATATATACAAAAAAAGCAACTATCAATTGATAGTTGCCTTTTGAAGTCGGGGTACTGTGACTCGAACACAGGACCCTCTGGTCCCAAACCAGATGCGCTAACCAACTGCGCCACACCCCGATTATTGGTTTCCCTTTCATTTGGGATTGCAAATATAGACAGAAAAAACAAAAGTGCAAAACTTTTTTGAAAAATTTTGCACTTTTATGCTATTTGACCCTGATTTAGTCAGAAAATATGCCGTTTCCGGCTATCTGCTAGAGGTTAGGGTTGATTGTCTTCCACTCAGATACTGGTGGGATGATGCCGAGAGAGATGATCTCATCACGCATAACCTGGAGGTGTGCGTAAGATGCGTCGAGAGCAGCGATCTCCTCCTCTGAACCAGTAACCTCACCGAAGTGAACACCAGTAGCATCGATTACTGTAGGCATAGCCATGAGAACGTTCTGATACTTCTCTGTGTTTACATAGCAACCTGCCGGCCAGTTGAACTCAGGACCGCCCATAGCAGCCTGGATCATGAGTACTGACTGGTATGATGGGCTCTGGAATGAAGAACGGCCACGAAGCTTGATGATGTTTGAACCACCCTGGATTGTAGCGTGCTTGATCTCTGCCCACTTGTCCTCAGGAATATTGTACTCTGCAAGCGGCTTGCCGTCAACTGTAATCTTAGATGCGAATACAGCCATTGCCTCACCGTGACCACCATAAGTACGTGCGTTCTCTACCTTATACTGTGGTACGCCGAGCTCCTTTGCAATTGCAGACTGAAGACGAGTTGAGTCGAGAGCTGCAAGTGAAGTAAGCTGGCTTGGCTTGAGACCTGAACGGATGAGTGCTGTAAGAGCTGTAACGTCAGCTGGGTTGAAGATAACTACCACGTGGTTTACATCCGGGCAGTACTTCTTGATGTTGTCACCGAACTCTGCAGCGATCTGGCAGTTACCCTTGAGAAGGTCCTCACGAGTCATACCCTCCTTACGTGGAGCTCCACCTGATGAGATGATATACTTGGCACCAGTGAAAGCCTCCTCAGGATCAGTTGTCCAAGTGATGTTAGCTCCCTCGAATGCGCAGTGATACAACTCCTCTGCAACACCGTTCACACCTGGTCCATAAATGTCATAAAGACAGATGTTTGGAGTAAGGCCGAGCATGAGAGCTGTCTGAGCCATGTTTGATCCGATAGCGCCACCGGCACCTACGATCACGAGTTTGTCGTTTGTCAAAAATTCCATGATAATTCTATAATGTTAGCATTTGTTTTCAAATCTTGGCAAATATAATAAATTTATTTTATTTTTCAGATATCAAAACATTTAGTATCTTTGCGCCTGAATTATAAGAATCTAAGACAAGTGGAACCTCCCAGTCCTATAGGAAAGAATCAGAGCTTTATGGCGGATCAGACTTCTGACGATCCGTTGTCCAACAACATTTATATGATTATGGGCGATACTTCCGGCGAAAGCCAGGAAAGCTTTGCTGTGTGTGCATGGTCTGCACGCACCGGTCTGTCGTATATAGGCTCACCGAATTCCACTATTTCATAAGAACATTTTTAATTTTATATGGCACTATATTTAAGAAAGAGACTTGACAACAAAGCGGAAATTGCTGTATGGCATGTTACCGAAACGGAAGAGGAGCTGATGAAGATCACCTCTGTTCCGACAGATGAACTTGAAGAGATCATGCTCTTCAGAAGCGAAAGCCAGAGAAGACAGAAACTCGCAGTAAGAGCACTCATCAACGAGGTGTTCGAGGAAAAGATGTACCTTAACCACCACGACAACGGCAAGCCGTATCTGGAGAATTGTGCCACAAACATCAGCATCACACATACAGAAAACTATGTCGCCATCATCATCCACGACGAAGAAGAGGTAGGTATCGATGTCGAGTCTCTCGACAGAGACTTCGCTGCTGTAGAGAAAAAGGCTCTTTCTGAAGATGAGATTGAGGATCTGGACGACGACAAGAAGAACGAGCAGCTTGCAATCTACTGGTGTGCAAAAGAAGCGATCTTCAAGAGAATGTCACAGAACAGAGTCGACTTTGCAGAGCAGATCGAGGTAGAGAAGTTCAATGTAAGAAAAGAGGGGGAACTTGAGGCTACATTCATCCACAAGGACGAGCACGAAGAAGAGTTCGAGCTTGAATACATGATCTTCGACCGTCATGTCATCGTATGGCTTGTGGGATAAGGGACAAAACACTCCTGTTACATAGAATTTATACTTATTAAAAATTATGCGCCTTATTACACCCTGCTAATCAACAAGTTAGCGGGGTGTTCTATTTTTTGTTGATAACTTTTCCCGAAAAACCCCTTGGATTTTTCCCTATGCTGATTATCTTTGTCTATCGGTTCAGACAGACAGTTCCGACTTAATTCATCCCAATAACACAACAACACTTATCCTGACCCTCTCAAAAGGGCCCGGGTATAAATTAATAACTATATTTTATGGTCAAGCATGTAGTGAAACGCGACGGTAGAGTCGTGATTTTTGACAACAGAAAGATTGTCGATGCCATCCTCAAGGCAATGAATGTTACTGAAGATGGCGAAGATATAGTTCTTGCTGCAGAAATCGCATCCGCGATATCTAAGATAAATGTGGACAAGATGAGCGTGGAGGATATCCAGGATCAGGTGGAGTATGAGCTCATGAACAGTCCTCGCAAGGAAGTTGCAAAGAAATACATTGCCTACCGTAACCAGCGTAACCTTGCCCGCAAGGCAAAGTCACGCGAGATCTTCCAGGAGATCATCGATGCACAGGCAACTGAAATCACACGCGAGAATGCAAACATGAACGCAGACACCCCTGCGGGCATGATGATGAAGTTTGCTTCAGAATCGACAAAATCATATGTAGACGAGTGCCTTTTGTCTGAAGATGTAAAGGAGGCTGTTCAGAACAACTACATCCACATCCACGACAAGGACTACTACCCTACAAAGAGCCTCACCTGTATCCAGCATCCTCTTGACAAGATTCTTGAGGAAGGATTCTTTGCAGGTCATGGCGAGTCTCGCCCGGCAAAAAGAATCGAGACAGCCAGCATCCTCGGATGTATCTCGATGGAGACCGTACAGAATGAAATGCACGGTGGTCAGGCCATCCCAGCCTTCGACTTCTACATGGCTCCGTTCGTAAGAAGGACATTCCAGGAGGAACTCGACAAGATCGGCGAGATCAACGGCGAAGACTATTCAAGACTCTATAACGTAAAGATCGACGATTACCTTAAGCGTAACCTCGTTGGCATCCAGGGGGATGACAGAGTGGTACAGCATGCAATCAACATGACTGTGAGCCGTGTTCATCAGTCAATGGAGGCATTCGTCCACAACATGAACTCAATCCACTCACGCGGAGGTAACCAGGTTGTATTCAGCTCGATCAACTACGGTACTGACACATCACCGGAAGGACGATGCGTCATCCGTGAGATTCTCAACACAACATATGAAGGTGTAGGAAACGGCTCGACTGCGATCTTTCCTATCCAGATCTGGAAGAAGAAACGCGGAGTAAGCTATCTGCCTGAGGACCGTAACTACGACCTTTACAAGTTTGCATGTAAGGTATCTGCACGCAGATTCTTCCCTAACTTCGTGAACCTTGACGCACCGTTCAACCACCACGAGCTCTGGAAGGCGGATGACCCTAAGAGATATCAGTGGGAGGTTGCGACAATGGGATGCCGCACACGAGTGTTCGAAAACAGATTCGGACCTAAGACGTCTATCGCTCGAGGAAACCTCTCATTCACTACAATCAACATCGTGAAGCTTGCGATCGAGTGTATGAGCATTCAGGACAAGGAGACCAGACTCCATGAGTTCTTCCAGAAGCTTGACAGAGTGCTCGAAATTGCAGCGAAGCAGCTCAACGAAAGATTCAACTTCCAGAAGACCGCTCTCAAGAAGCAGTTCCCATTGCTTATGGGTGCACTCTGGATGGACAGTGACAAGCTCAGTGACAACGACACCATCGAGTCTGTAATCAACCACGGAACTCTCGGTATCGGATTCATCGGACTTGCAGAGACACTTATCGCGCTTATCGGAAAGCACCACGGAGAGTCTGCTGAGGCTCAGGAACTCGGACTCCGCATCGTTACATTCATGCGCAGCAAGGTGAATGAGTTCTGTGAGACATACAAGCACAACTACAGTGTGCTCGCAACTCCGGCTGAGGGACTTGCAGGTCGCTTCACACGTGGAGACAAGAAAAAGTTCGGCGTGATCCCAGGAGTTACAGATAAGGAATATTATACAAACTCCAACCACGTGCCTGTATATTACAAATGTACACCTAAGCACAAGGCAGAAATCGAGGGACCATATCACGCACTCACTGGCGGTGGCCACATCTTCTACGTAGAGATCGACGGAGATGCAACTCACAACCCTGAGGCAATCATGTCAATTGTTGACCTTATGGACAAATACGACATCGGATACTGTTCAGTGAACCATAACAGAAACAGATGTATGGACTGCGGTTTCGAGAATGCCAAGGAAGGACTTGTAAAATGCCCACACTGCGGCAGCCACAACATTGACAAGCTCCAGCGAATCACAGGTTACCTTGTTGGTACTACAAGCCGTTGGAACAGCGGTAAGCTCGCAGAGCTCCGCGACCGCGTGGTACACGAATAGCAGAGAAAAACTATTTATACGGAATGATCGGGACGGTGCCGGCAACGGCATCGTCCTTATTTTCTGTAAGATGGATGATGCGCTGATTTGAACTGCCACGGAAATGAAGTTCCGGATCACGCAGTTCCTGCATGAACGGACCATCTACCAGAGTGTCAAGATATGGAAGAATCTGGCTCAGACGTTTGTCAGCGACAATTTCCTCATATTTGAATCCGGTATAGCACCATATATTCTTGCCTGTCTCCTCCTTTATGCGACGTGCGAGTTCGGTAAAGGCCTCGACCTGATAAAGAGGGTCGCCACCGGAGAATGTCACGTTTGAAAATTCATCGGCCTTGACCACCTGCAGAAGTTCGTCGACAGACATCTCACGACCTCCGGCAAAATCCCACGACTGCGGATTATGGCAGCCCGGGCAATGATGCGCGCATCCCGCACAATAGATCGACGTGCGGAATCCCGGGCCATCAGCCATAGTTTCTTCCAATATATCCAATACCCTTATCTTCATAGCTTCTTATCTAATTCTGACGGACGTATATCGTCCCATGTACGAATGGCATCATATGCTTCGCGAGGTCCGTAATAGGCCTCGAATCTTTCAGGATCATTCTCCACCCACCATTGTGTTCCTAGTCCCGGCTCAAATGCAAACGGCTTCATGAACATCCTGACTGCCCATGCAGGTGCAAGAAAAGCCAGACGATAGTACCATGGAAGCTTGGACTTCATCGTTGCGAAGTATTCATCGACAGGAACATTCCCCCTGAAATGGAGCACATCTTCAAGTACATCCGCATCTTTGTACCACATTCCATGGAAGTTCTTCAAGGCAAACCACTGTGGCTCGAACACTTTATCTGCAGAAGGCAGGCCGAGGGCAGAAAGCATCCTGTTCATGAATTCATAATTGGTCATACGATACTGAGCACCGCTGCTTATATTGTATGCCTTGTTCCAGAAATCTTCAGGAACCCAATCTTCGCAGACCTGTGCAAGAAGTCGTCCGGAATCCTCGATTGTCGCCCACTCGAGTACGCCTCCCATAGGCACATGGAATGCTGTCGGATTGACCACACTCAATATACCGGGATACAGTATGCCGCTCTGACGCAATGAAACGACATATTTAAGTCCTGCAGAAGCAAAGATCTGCTCAGAACGGATCTTTGAGAGTGCATACATATCAAATTTTGCAGGAACCTGAGGCTCTGATGCACATCCCCAGTGATATGGCGGATTTCTGTCTCCATATTGGGCTACAGATCCGATGTAGACAACCTTGATTTCAGATGCGTTCGGCTGCGCAAGCACTGCCTTGACGACGTTTTCCGCAGACCCGATATTGACCTGCAGGGTCTTTTCCGGATAATAGTCAGCCGCAGGAGACACCATGCCACCGACATGAAGCACATAATCTGCACCTGTCACTCCGGCAAGAACGTCTTCATAGTTCATAAGGTCACCCCATACGACTGTAACCGAAGAGTCTGCAAGATACTTAGCAAGCATCTTGCGGTTCTTCTTGCTGTCGCGGGCAAGTATCCTTATATTGAATCTCTCCTTACGAGCATATAACTCCTTGAAGCCGGCCCATCCCATATTTCCTGTCGCGCCGGTGAGGAATACTGTCTTCTTGTTACTCATAGTCGCTTATCATTTCTGAAGGACATATACCATAAATGTCTTCGGCGCTACATTCACCTCAAGAACCTTACCTTCAAAATTCAGGTCAGATGTCTTTGGAACGATCTTCTCAGGCTCGTCAAGAGTATTGTCGGCGTCAAGATCATCTGAATGATAACTTACTGCCGCTACTCCTTTGAGGGCCTCATTCTTCTTAAGACCGTCAAAACTTACCTTTACAGGCTGAATCTCATCTGATGTATTGATTATCTTCACATAGACCTGGTTCGTGACTGAGTCGTAAACAGAACTTGCGAAAAGTCCGTTCTGTCCCTCCGCTCCTGTAACATTTGCACCTGACATATCCGTGAGAGTCAGAACATTAGTACCCTTATACTGAGTATAAAGCTTCTGTACATACCAGCTGCAGGACTTCATGCTGCGGAGATTATCAAACCAGATGAGGTCAGGTCTCCACTGCCATCCTTCAACATGAGCAAAGAGAGGAGCGTATGTCGCCATATGTACGATATCAGCATTCCTTTCGATTGTTGTCATGAACGCAGCCTCAAGGAGAGATGCCTCAAAGTGATTCCACTTCTTTCCTGCTCCGTGGCAAGCATACTCACCTGCAAATACCTTAGGACCCTTGCGGTCATAATTGTCATATCTGGCACCCTGTGCAAGGAACCATGACTCAGGACGATAGAAATGCTCATCCACGAGATCTGCGCCAAGCTTCTTCATCTCCGGCCAGAGATAATCAAACTGATCTCCCTCCGAGTTAGGGCCAGATGAACCTACAATCTTGATTTCAGGGTATTTTGCACGGATCGCCTTGATGAAGGGTTCAAGACGCTCTGGATATTCAGGACCCCACTGCTCGTTTCCGATACCGATGAACTTGAGGTTGAACGGTGCAGGATGTCCCATCTCTGCACGAAGTTTTCCCCACTCTGAGTTCACATCACCATTTGCAAACTCGATGAGATCCAGAGCATCCTGAATATAGCTGTCAAGCTCGCACACAGGTACGTGAGCATCCGGTGTGTCATTCTGGAACTGACATGCAAGTCCGCAGCTGATAATAGGCAACGGCTCTGCTCCGATTTCCTCAGAAAGAAGGAAGTACTCATAAAATCCCAATCCGTATGACTGGAAATAGTCCGGATAGTAACGATGCCTGAACGTATGCTGCCATCTGTTTTCATTCAAAGGACGGTTTTCAACAGGACCGACAGTATTCTTCCAGTTGTATCTGGTCTCAAGATCTGTTCCCTCGACTATACAGCCTCCAGGGAAACGGAAGAGTCCTGGCTTAAGGTCATAAAGAGCCTGCGCAAGATCCTTTCTAAGGCCGTTCTTATGTCCGTTCCATGTATCAACAGGGAATAATGACACATGTTCAATATCTACTGTAACCGGACTGTCAAGGAAGATACGTAGCGTCGCTTCAGAATCAGTGACAGCAGATGTCATGACGACCTCGTACTGCTTCCACTCCTTTGAGCCAACTGTGATCTGAGCAGTAGAGTGCGCCTGTCCTTCATCCATTGAAGCAGTGTTGATCAGTTCGACAGAAAGTCGTCCTGCAGCATCGCCGTCAGGAATCCTCGCCCATACACTGAAGCGATATTGCTCTCCCTGTTTAAGTCCGATACCAAAGAAGCCGTTATTCTCAATTCCTGTATGCTTGTGAGGATGGCCGGGATAATAGAGTCTCACATAATGTGGATTACGTTCAAACGGGCCGTCCGCAAGGACTTCAAGGCGGCCTCCGACATTCCATCCCTGAAGAGGATTGTTCGGGAACTCAAATGAGCGGTTCTTGACCAGCTCTGCGTATAGGCCTCCGTCTGCTGCAAAATTAATATCCTCAATAAAGATTCCGTACATTGTAGGCTGGATCTCCGCACCAACCTTGTTCATACGGACCTTCATTTCATTTGACTGTGCCATTGCCGACACAGTCAAGGCCACTGCAAAAAGCGATAAGATAGTCTTGATAGGCTTCATTTCGTCAATCAATGGAACTGCCCCTCTGAACATTCATTCAGCAGGGGCAGAATTCATATTTATATTATCTTATTAGAACTCGAGGCATACTACTGAAGCGGCAGGAACTGTAACAGTTACAGACTTGCCATTCTTCTTGAATGCTGTAAACTCCTTAGGAGCAACTGCCGGAGCCTTACCGAAGTCGTTGTAGCTTTGGATAGTAGGACCCGAGAGAACCTCTCCTGTGATGTTCTTTGGCTTGAATTCGTCGAAGTTGAGGGTGATTGTCTGAGCCTCGTTATGGAGAGGGTTTGCGATAGAAACATGAAGCTTACCAGCAGCGTCCTTAGATGCTGTAACGCTTGCCTCAGGCATGATACGTCCTGAAGGTGCTACCATGTCAGCCGCATCGCAGTCTGTAGGAACGAATGTAGCGTCCTGGTGTACGTTATACATACGGAATACGTGGTATGTAGGAGTGAGGACGATCTCGCTGCCCTGTGTAAGGATCATTGCCTGAAGAACGTTCACGATCTGTGCGATGTTCGCCATTGTGAGACGGTCAGTGTGACGATGGAAGATATTGAGTGACATCGCAGCGACCATCGCGTCACGCATTGTATTCTGCTGATAGAGGTGACCTGGGTTTGTACCTGGCTCGACATCGAACCATGTTCCCCACTCGTCGAGAAGAAGATCAACAGTGTACTCAGGGTCATATGCCTTCATGATAGCCTTATGATTCTCGATAACTTCCTCAACCTCAACAGCCTTCGAGATCATGTTGTACCACCACTCAGTATCGAAATCAGTTGCTGAACCCTTTGAGCCTTCCCAACCCTTTACTGTATAGTAATGGAGGGAAATACCGTCCATCTGATCGAGGTCAATATTCTTCATGAGGACCTTTGTCCAGTCGTAGTCATAGTCAGAAGCACCGCTGGCAACCTTGTAGAGAACGTTTCCGTCATAGTTACGGCAGTAGATTGCGTAACGACGATAGAGGTCTGAGTAGTACTCAGGACGCATCTCTCCACCGCAACCCCAGCTTTCATTACCAACACCGAGATATTTAAGCTTCCAAGGCTCCTTGCGGCCGTTCTTTGCGCGGAGCTCAGCAAGGGTACCGCCTTCTGCAGTGATATACTCAACCCATTTAGCAAGCTCCTCTACTGTACCGGAACCTACGTTACCTGAAAGGTAAGGCTCACACTCAAGAAGTTCGCAAAGGTTGAAGAACTCGTGTGTACCGAATGAGTTATCCTCTACAGTACCACCCCAGTTGTTGTTGATCATCTTAGGACGGTTCTCCTTTGGACCGATACCGTCCATCCAGTGATATTCGTCAGCAAAGCATCCGCCTGGCCATCTGAGTACAGGAACCTTGAGGTACTGAAGCGCCTCAATAAGGTCTTTTCTGTAACCGTTGATATTCGGAATGTCAGAATCGGGACCTACCCAGATACCGTCATAAATGCATCGTCCGAGATGCTCTGCAAACTGTCCGTAGATTTCTTTGTGGATCTTTGGCTGATTTTCAGCTGTTTCATGCACATTTACCTGCACCTGTGCAAACGCTGTCAGAGACAGGCATGTTCCCAAGATAAGGGATGCTATTTTCTTCATAATAGAATAGAGTTTAGTATTTGTGGTTTACTTTGCGACAAATATAGGAAAAGGTTCCCTTAAACCCAAAAGTTTAAGCTTCGGTTACTTCAACCAGTTTTCCGGATTCTGCGCTGTCTTTCCCTTCCAGATTTCGAAGTGGATCTGAGTCTGTCCGTTGATCGTATCGACAGTTCCCAATACCTGGCCGGTCTTGACCTTATCATCAGCCTTGACATTGACATTCTTCAGCTTGCAGTAAAGTGTGAAATAATCTCCATGATCGATCATGACACACTGGTTATATCCAGGAAGCACCATCACCTGACTGACGACTCCGTCAAATACAGCCTTGGCTTCTTCACCCTTTGCAACCGCGAGGTCAAAACCGTTGTTCTGCGGCATGACGATATTATAGACAGGATGCTTATGTGATCCGAAACGTCCGACAATGACTCCTTCAGCAGGCCATGGAAGCTTTCCCTTATTCTTTACAAATTCTGCAGCGAGCTTCTGATCGACAACGGTCTTCTTCTTTGTGGATGATGATGACGAAGCAGATGTCTTGTCCTTCATTGCAGCAGCAATGAGCCTTTCTATCTCCTTATTGAGAGCCTGCACCTCCTTCTTCTTGGCATTCAGCTGCTTCTCATACGTACGACGGTCCTTCTTGAGCTGCTTGACAACATTGTCCGCCTTAGACTCATCCTTTTTCAGGGATTCAAGTTCCTTCACCCTTTCCGCCTTCAAGGCTTCCGCCTCCTTCTTCATCTTGGAAAGCTTCTCCTTCTCTTCCTCGAGCTCCTGCTTTACAGCACGTATCTTCTGAGCTTCATCCTTCATCTGGTCTGAAAGATTCTTGAAATAACCGAATCTACGCAAGGCCTGACCCAGATTGTCGCTGGCCAGCATATACATGTACCATACCCTTGCATCACGATTCTTATATGCGCTCAGGACAAGTTTTGAATAATGTTCAGTAAGAGTCTCGACTCTTTTATTTATCTTGTTGATTTCCAGCTGAGTGAGATAGATATCGTCATTTATCTTCTTGATCTGACGGTCGCTCTGTGCAACCAGTTCCTTCCTGTTGGACACCTTCTTCCTTATCAGGTTAAGGTCCGCAAGCTTAGTATTGCTCTTGGATGCATTTTCCGCGAGCTGTCTGTCGATTATGGCAATCTCCTTTTCAAGGCGCGCCTTACGTTCTTCCTGAGCCTTGGTATCCTGCGAAAAGGCCCCCGTGCTGAAGCACAGGAGACAGGCTGTTACATAGATAAGTTTCAGGTATCTCTTCATTTACTCTATCTGTTTATTGCAGCTTTTCTCGCATCGACTCTTTCATCGAGGTCGGAGATCTTACCATCATTCTTCTGTTTGGCCAGGTTCCAATAGACAAAAGCCATATCATATTCCTGCAGCGCGTAGAGGACTTCAGCATAGTGATCCAGAATCACAGCACTATCCTTTCCACCATAAAGCATAGCTCTCTTGAAATGCGGTTTAGCCTCAGCATCCTTTCCCATCAGATGAAGAATCCATCCTAAAGTATCAAGATAAGTGGCATTGTCCGGTTCCGCCTCAACAGTCTTCATGCTCATGGCATAGGCCTTCTTAAGGTTCTTGCCTTCCATGCACAGGTAATAAGCATAATTGTTCAGCACATACACATAGTCCGGATTGACCTTAAGAGCCTTGTCATAAGCTTTGAATGCTTTCTTAGAATCTCCAAGAGTGTGGTAGATGTCTCCCATTGTCGACCATGCCCTCAACGTACTCGAACTGTCACTTGGAGCAACTTCGAGCACCTTCCCACATATCTGAAGCACATCTTCATACCTGTTGAGATTGTAATCTCCCACGCTCGCCATCTCAAGGAAGGCAGTTTCCTTCGGGAACATTTCGAAGGCCTTGCGCCCTTCAGTCGAGAGAGCTTCCCAATCACCTGCATACATCAGGAACTCGACAAATGTAGCTCTTGCAGGGAGGCTCTTCGGCCAGGCATCGGCATTTCTGCCGAAATATTCGTTTGCCATATCCAATCTGTCAGTCGAATAATAATACACGCCTGCAGTCTGAAGAATCGTACTATCCTTCGGATACATCCTTGCAGCCTTGGTCATCAGGCTGTCAAACTGAGGAGTGAACGAACGGACGAACTTCGGCTCTGTCCTCTGCACCACTGCCATCAGATACTCGCTCTTTGCAGGGGCCGGGATGTCTTCATAAGAGACAAACATATCCAGAACATCAAAGTACTTGTCGTATTTGCGGGTCATCCTGTATGTCTCCGCCTTTCCGAGCACGGCCGGAGCATAATCTGGTGCAAGATCCAATGCCTCATCATAATATGCCAGAGCTGTGGAATCATTGTACATCGACATCTGCCCGTCCGCAAGTGTCGTCAGCACATATGGCGACGAGTAATCCTCATTGAATTTCTCCAGCGACTTGAATGCATCTTCCTGTCTTCCGAGTCCTCTCAGAAGATTGAACCGATACATTGCCAAAGCCTCTGTCATTCCAAAGACAGTCTCGACTTCACCTATGGTTTCAAGAGCCTTTTCGTACTCTCCCTGAGCAGTATAGAGCTCCGTCATATCCAGATACAGTTCACTTTTCTTCGGAAAGTCCGCAAGAAGCTTCTCGTACATATCGACAGTAAGTTCCTGACGCTGTGTCGACGCATACAGGCCTGCAAGACGATATCTGTACCAGAAATTGTCCGGATCAAGATTCACAGCTGTCCTGAGGTATTCTTCTGCCTGAGAAAGGTCATTCTGCAACAGAGATGCAGTGGCAAGATAATACCAGGCAGCATCGTTCTCCGCATCCTGAGAAAGCAGGGACAGAAGCATCTCTCTTGCTGCCTCAATCTTGTTTTCATTAAGCAGTTCTACAGCCGACAACACCATATTTTCCGTATCTGAACCCGGGCGGAACTTTTGTGCAGACGCTGATATCTGCACAAAAAATACGGCAAGGAACAGTAGTACGGTATATTTCAATATCCTTAACTTCATTATTTTCAAATATTCCTAGAAAACATACAAAAATAATACGGAATTCGGGAAAAATGCATAAGTTTGGGAAAAATGTGATGCAGATGCAACATTCTTGGTTGCTCCTGCATCTTTTAAATGCGTGTACTTATGAACAACCACCTCGACTTAAAACTGATCGAGTCATGCAGGAAAGGAGACCGATCGGCTCAGAGGGTCATTTACGACCGTCTGGCGCCGCGCATGCTTCCTTTATGCATCAGATACGTCGGGGACAGAGAACTGGCAGAAGATGTTCTGCAGGATGGCTTTGTGACATTGTTCACGCATATTGCCGACTACAAGGGAGACGGTTCCTTTGAAGGATGGGCAAGAAAGATATTTGTAACTACAGCCTTGATGGAACTCCGGCGTAAGGACGCACTCAAGATGAGCGAAGACCTTGAAGTCATCAGAGGAATGAAGACCGATACAGTTTCGCAGATGCAGAACATCGGATATAAGGACCTGATGAGGATCATAACACAACTGCCTCCAGGTTTCAGGACGGTCTTCAACATGTACGCCATCGAGGGTTATTCCCACAAGGAGATCGGAGAGATCCTGGGAATCAGCGAGACCACATCAAGAACTCAGCTCAGCAGAGCCAGAACATGGCTGCAGAACAAATTAAAGGAAATTGAAAATGTTTGACGAAGACAAATATACAGAATCTGACAACCTGATGAGATCCATCCTGTCTCAGGGACAGGAGGATGTGCCTGCGCACATCTGGGACGGCATTTCATCGAAGCTTGACAGGATTGAAGCTACACAAGACAGAAAACCTGTCATTCTGTGGTTCAGGCGTGGAGCTGCGGCCGTTGCTGCGGCCGCTGCTGTTGCTGTCGGTGTCTTCATGAATCCGGGCAGAAGCGACGACCTCCTCCCTGCCTCTGCAGAAAAAGGCCTCATCGCGGTCGATGACACTCCTGAAATCAATGTCGTAATCCCTGAATGCAGACCAGGAAACTTCGCAGTGAGGTCGCTCAATTATGTGGCAGATGCATCCGATGCAGTCGCAAAGTCAGTGAACATCACAGACGATGAGCATGACAAAGAGAGAGCACAACAAGAACAGGCCGCTACACCAAAAACAGACACCGGAAAATCAATGAAGCAGGAAACTGCACCTGAGGCAGAAAGATGGCCTGATGTATGGGAAGATGAAACAGATGCTCCTGAGGCAAATAAAAGGAAAACTTCCATCGTCTTGTCTGGCGTAGCTGGAACAAACAATGCACAAAGCGGCAGAATCAGCCCGCTCAGACGTCCGTCAATGTCTACTTCAAAGCCAAAGACCGGCGTAGAGCAGAAAAGCTCAGAAGCGACATATGGCCTGCCTGTATCTCTCGGCATTGGAGTAAAGATGGAATTGAGCGACAGATGGTCTCTCGGAGCAGGAGTAAATTACACTCTTCTCGCCAGCAAGTTCTTTGGTACCTACACTCTCACAAACAGCGAGGGAAGCGTAGAAGCATCAATATCATCGGACATACGTAACGTACAGCAGTATATCGGCATTCCAGTCAACGCTTACTATGATTTCGTCAGCAGCGACTATGTCAACTTCTATGCATATGCAGGCGGAGCGGTCGAAAGATGCATTTCCAACAAATATGACATTCTGAACACTTCACACATCCATAAGGGAGGCGTCCAGGGAGTACAATTGTCTGCAAATGCAGGTATCGGAGTGGAATTCCTGTTGGGAAGACACTTAGGCCTATACCTTGACCCGAGCATCAGGTATTATTTCAACTGCGGGCAGCCGAAAAGCATCAGGACAGCCCAGCCGCTCATGCTAGGCTTCGAGATGGGTCTCAGAATAAATCTCTGATCAACAAGATATCGCTTGAAAAGCCATTAATCCCAGACCAAAGTCCTCGACTGGTCTGGGTTTATTGTAAAATAGACCCTGATTGTCTCTTCCGGAAGCAGTTCCTCTATATTTTCAGGCCATTCCATGATGCAGAGGCATCCGCTGTCAAGATAATCGTAAAGTCCGATTTCAATGGCCTCCTGCAGCTTGTTGATTCTATAGAAATCGAAATGATACATAGGGTCGCCATCAGCCCTCATATACTCGTTTACAATGGCAAATGTAGGAGAGCCTACCGGATCCGTAACGCCCAAAGCCTTGCAGATTGCAGTAGTGAAAGTTGTTTTTCCTGCGCCCATAGGTGCAAAGAACGCAACCAGAGTATTGTCTCCGATCTTCTCGAGAAATTCTGCGGCAGCTCTGTCGAGGTCAGCCGTATCCCTTATGATAATTTCGTGTTTCATGACGCAAATATAACACTTTTACTGAAATATATTCTGACGGTCAAGAAAGCGGTAGCCGGCAGCTTCAGACAGATGTTCCGGAGCAATGTTCTCTGCCCCTGCCAGATCCGCGATGGTACGTGCAAGCTTTATGATACGGGTACAAGCTCGTGCAGAAAGTCCCATTACGTCTATCAGCCTTTCCAGAACTGCTTTGCAGCTCTCGTCAAGCGGGCAATATTTCTCAATATGACGGTTATTCATTGAAGCATTGCAGAATATCCCATCCCCTTCAAACCTCCTGCGCTGTATCTCTCTGGCCATCAAGACTCTCTCTGCCACCATAGCGCTGGACTCTGCAGGAGATCTGTCCATCAGTTTGCGTGAATCAATCGGATGCATACAGAGCTGTATATCTATACGGTCCATTATGGGACCGGAGAGTTTCGAAATATAGGCCAGACGTCGCGATGGGGTACAGGTACATTTGTCTCCATCACCATAAAATCCGCACGGACACGGATTGGTCGCGGCAACAAGCATGAAATCGGAGGGGAATTCCACCTTTGACTTCAGACGGGAAATGACTACTTTACGTTCCTCCATAGGCGCACGCAGCACCTCAAGCACCTTCCTTGGTGCCTCACAGAATTCGTCAAGCATAAGTATGCCGTTATGAGCCAGAGATATCTCTCCGGGCATTATGGTATCCGAACCGCCGCCCAACAAGGCTGCTACTGATGCACTGTAGTGGGGCGAGCGGAAAGGTCTGACCTTCATGAGTCCGCCAAGAGGATTGCCCTTGCCTGCAACTGAGTAGATCTTACTGGTCTGGACGGACTCAACGATTCTAAGTATTTTATAAGTATTATTCAGGTTGTTTTCTAAATCTTTCTCTCAGTTTTGTTATATTATAGTAAACAACTTCATTATGCTAAAAGATCTTAAACAAGTTTCCCAAGTGCCCCCTATTGTTCAAGT
>JAFZFH010000115.1 GCA_017555965.1 Bacteroidales bacterium | reverse complement strand
CTTGCTTTTCTTCAATCTTTTTAAAATATACAGTCCCGTAGCTCAGTTGGTTAGAGCACTACACTGATAATGTAGGGGTCAGCAGTTCAAGTCTGCTCGGGACTACTAAGTTCTAAACAATTTTGGGGGTATAGCTCAGTTGGCTAGAGCACCTGCTTTGCAAGCAGGGGGTCGTCGGTTCGACTCCGACTATCTCCACAATTTGAGGCCTAATCGAAAGATCGGGCCTTTTTCTTTTATATTCCCTACTATTCACCTCTCTGTCAAGGTTAAGGTATTGTAAAATTCACTATATTTGCAATGAATGCGCTATTGTGGCGCAAAGTGAATAAACATGGAAATGACCTTTTTTCTTGATATGCTCAACATTGATTCAACCTCTGGCAAAGAGGCGGGATTCGCTGACTATCTTTCACAGAAGATGGCAGCTCCGGGCAGACGTGTCGAGACATTCGAGGTGGGAGACGGTACCAGGAATCTGATGGTATCATGGGGAAGGCCGAAGGTTGTTTTCTGTACTCATCTGGATACCGTGCCTCCATATATTTCACCTTCTGTTGACGGGGAAATCGTGAAAGGACGCGGAACCTGTGATGCAAAAGGGCAGATTTTCGCTATGTACCAGGCCTGCAATGAACTTGAGTCCAAGGGATGTACTGATTTCGGCCTCCTGCTTCTGGCCGGAGAGGAAACAGGATCTTTTGGAGCCAAGGCATTCAATGCGGATCCCAAGTCTGTGCAGTTCATGGAAAATGCATGGCTTATTGTAGGCGAACCTACAGACAATTGCATGGCATCAGCGGCAAAAGGCACAAAGTCTTTCGAAGTCTCCTTCACAGGAAAGGCTTGTCACTCTGGCTATCCGGAGAACGGACAGAGTGCCATAGAGTATTTCAATGACTTCATGAATGCCCTCAGAAGCATTGTTTTTCCGAAAGATGAGATTCTAGGGGATACTACATGGAATGTCGGAAAGCTTATCAGCGACAATCCCCAGAATATTCTAAGCGACAAACTGACCTGCAGAGTATATTTCAGAACGACTTTCGAGTCTGATGAAATGGTATGTAACATCATGAAGAATATTGCCGGTCCGGACGCCAAGCTCCGTTTTGGAAGACGGAAGGTTCAGGACGGCTCCGATATAGTTGCAAAGGAAGTGGCTCCATGGCAGAAGTCCATGACGGTAAAGGCGTTTGGAGGAGATACTCCAAGCCGTTTTGAAGTCCTTCCCGGATTTGCATCAAAGCCTGTAGCCTTCGGCAGCGACGCTCCTCAGCTCAAGTGTTTCAAGAATAAGATTCTTTGTGGCCCTGGCTCCATCCTGGTCGCCCACCGCCCAGAGGAACACATACTGTTGAAGGAAATAGAACAGGCAATAAGCAATTATATCAGGATATATACTGAGATAATGAGTAAATAGATTAAATAGTAAACGACATATTATGATAGGGCACTTCAGTGCCGTGCCATTCACGTCAGCGAGATTTTCATGAAAATCAAAGCAGTGATGGCACCCGACCTGAACGAAGTGAATGGTCGGTATGCCCCTGGGGGCTGTCGCAAGGCGACTGGGGGTAGATATGTACTATCATAATATGAGTTTCGTAGAAATGAAATATTATGATAGTAATGAAGTTTGGTGGTACTTCGGTAGCGAATTTCGAAGCCATCACAAGAACGATCTTCATCATTGGAGGAAAGCTGGACCAGAAGCCGGTGGTAGTGGTTTCCGCTCTTTCCAAGGTGACCGATCTTCTTTACAGAATTTCAGATGCTGCTGTTTCTCAGGAATCGTCTCTTACCAAGGAACTGCTGGCAGAGCTTCGTCTTCGCCATGTGAACCTTGCATGCGAACTTCTTGAGCAGAATCCTGTTCAGAAAGAGAGCGCTGTAGGACGTGTGAATGCGATCTGCGATGAATTGGACGCTCTTGCAAACGCAGTATGTGCAGTGGGAGAACTTTCTGACAGAAACAAGGCAATCATCATCTCTAAAGGCGAGCTTCTTTCGTCAACGATCATCGGTTTTGCTATGAACGCAAAAGGTATCAGAACCAACTGGATCGATGCTCGTAAGATGATGGTCACAAATGACGCTTATCTCAAGGGAGAGCCGATCGAATCGGAAATCGTAAATAGGGTTCCAGGCATAATTGAAGAGGCGTACAAAGGAATGGACGCTGTCATTACCCAGGGCTTCATTGCATCGAATCTCAAGGGAGAGCAGACTGTACTCGGACGTGGTGGTTCTGATTATTCGGCATCGCTCATCGGTATGGCAGTCGACGCAGAAAAGATTGAGATCTGGACAGATGTGGATGGTGTACGTACCGCAGACCCCCGCAAGGTACAGAATACCAAGTATCTCGAGAAGATATCTTTCGAGGAGGCAGCAGAGATGGCACATTTCGGAGCTAAGGTCCTCCACCCTCTGACCATTGAGCCTGCAGTGAAGAAGAACATTCCGCTCTATGTGCTCAACTCGACCAATCCTTCAGGAAAGGGAACTGCGATTCTTCGTAATGAACTCATTGAAGACGGAGTGAAATCCGTTTCCTTCAAGGAGAATATCAGGGTAATCAACATCTTCTCAATGAGGATGATCAATACTTCCGGATTCCTTCGCAGAGTGTTTGAGATCTTCAGCGAAAACAAGGTATCTGTGGACCTTATCAGTACCTCTGAGGCGAATATCTCCGTGACAGTCGACGCAGGAGAAAAGATAGACAAGGTTGTGGCAGAACTTTCAGAGTTTGCGGAAGTGATTGTGGATGAGGATAAGTCACAGGTATCCGTGATCGGAAAGAACATCGTCCGTCTCAACGGTATGCTCAAGAAGACATTCGCTCCATTGAAGAGATGTAATGTCTATATGATTTCTCAAGGTGCATCATTTGTGAACATCAGTTTTGTTGTTGACCGTGAGGAACTTACTGAGGTGGTGCAGGATCTTCATGATCACCTCTTTGATAACCCTGAAGAGCTGGAAACATTCTAGGATTGTCATCCCGAGCGAAGTCGAGGGATCTTTATAAGACGAATAAATATGAAATTATATATCAGCGGATACGGAAAGATGGGAAAGATGATCGAGAAGATCATTCTTTCAAGAGGACTTGAATATGCAGGATGGACAGAGGCTGTGACAGAAACAGATCCGGCTTTGGCGAAGGAGTGTGTCTGCATTGACTTCACTACTCCTGACGCATTCAGAACAAACTATAAATTTCTTGCGGAGAACTTCAAGGCTGTGGTTGTAGGAACAACAGGCTGGGCGGATATTCGAGATGAGGTTGTCGCATATTTCGAGAAATGCGGAACACCGATGATCTGGGCGACTAACTTCTCTGTCGGCGTAAATGTGTATTTCGCAGTCACTGACTACGTGTCCAAGCTTCTTGGACAGTTCGGTGGATATAGCCCGTATATGGTGGAGATGCACCATCGTCATAAGTTGGATGCTCCTAGCGGAACTGCGAAGTCGCTTGCTGATATCGTAGATGCGAATATGGGAACTCATACAGAGATCCAGTCTGTAAGATGCGGCGAGATCTCAGGTATCCATACCGTAGGTTATGAGGGACTGAATGACCGTATAACAATGACTCATGAGGCTTTTTCCCGTGAGGGATTTGCTGCAGGAGCAGTAGAGGCAGCTCTTCGCACAGAGGGCCTTGTCGGAGTACATGAATTCAAGGAACTGTTCTTTGAATCTTAAAAAGGAAATGAGAATAATATGACCAAAATAAATTTAACAGGCTGCGGAACAGCACTCATCACTCCATTCAAGAACGGAGAGGTCGACTATGAGGCCTTTGCTGCAACGGTGGACCGTCAGGTGGAGGCGGGGATAGATTTTCTTGTACCTCTTGGAACAACCGGAGAAACTCCATGCCTGGAGGACGATGAGCGTATCAAGGTTCTCCAGACTGCAAAGGAACATTCAGGCGGACTTCCGATACTCGTAGGTGGTGGAACAAACTCGCTTAACCATACGATAAGAAGCATGCAGATGCTTGATCCTTATGGTGTCGATGCTTTCCTGATCGTTGTGCCATACTATAATAAGCCGACTCAGGAGGGACAGTATCTATATTTCAAGGCAGTTGCCGAATCTACAGACAAGCCTATCGTTCTTTATAACGTACCAGGACGTACAGGGGCCAATATGTCTGCTGAAACGACTCTTCGTCTTGCGGAGATTCCGAATATTGTAGCCATCAAGGAAGCATCCGGCAACAAGGTTCAGATTGAAGAGATTCTCCGAAATGCTCCGAAGGATTTCATGGTATTGAGCGGAAACGACGACGATACCCTCTGGATGATGGAGAAGGGAGGTGCAGGTATCATCAGCGTTGCTTCTAACGTCGCACCCCACCACATGGCGAAATTCGTCAAGGCCATCCAGGGCGGTTACAGAGAAAAGGCCTATAAGCTTAACGAGGAACTCGCTCCTCTCTTTGCAAACTGCTTCGTGGAAAGCAATCCGATTCCTGCAAAGGCGGCAATGCATGCAATGGGCCTGATCGAGAATGAGCTTCGTCTTCCGCTTGTTCCGTCTCAGCAGAGTACATATGACCTCATGGTCGAAACCATCAAACCTTTAGGACTTCTGTAAACAATTGTCATGTCGAGCGAAGTCGAGACATCTTTAATGTTGATAAATTTATGACAGATATTGAAAAATTCAACCAGACCATCACCGACCTCGAAAGCGGTAAGGTGCGTGTGGCAGAGAAAGTTGACGGACAGTGGAAGGTCAACTCATGGGTAAAGGAAGTAATCCTTTCAGGATTCCGTTTAGGTAAGCTTGCCGATATGACTCAGGGGCAGTTCTCCTTCTTTGACAAGGACACAATCCCTACACGAACCTTCACTGCAGAAAATGGAGTGCGTATCGTGCCCGGAGGAAGCAGCGTGCGTTCAGGTGCATATCTCGCACCGTCTGTCATTATGATGCCGCCTGCATATGTCAACATCGGTGCTTATGTGGATGAGGGAACAATGATCGATTCCCATGCACTCGTCGGCTCGTGTGCACAGGTAGGAAAGCATGTGCATCTTTCTGCCGCATCTCAGCTCGGTGGCGTTCTTGAGCCAGTGGGTGCACTTCCTGTAATCATCGAGGACAATGTCTTCATCGGAGGAAACTGCGGCATTTACGAGGGAACAATCGTAAAGGAGAATGCGGTCATCGGTACAGGTGTCATCATCAACGCTTCCACAGCGATCTTTGATGCGACGACAGGCGAATATATCAGAGCAAATGAAAACGGACAGATTGTAGTGCCTGCGGGTGCTGTGGTTGTTGCCGGAAGCCGTCCTGTAGCTAAAGGACCTGGCGCGGAGCAGGGAATTCACCTCTACTGCCCGGTCATCGTGAAGTACCGCGATGCAAAGACTTCGGGATCCATCACCCTTGAGGATATGCTTAGATAAAGGTCCGGAATATGGATTATAGCGAAATGTTTTCAGAGGATGTCGGGTCGTTCTTCAGGTCTCCTGTGAGGGAGATATTCAAGAAGGTCGACCTGAATGCCATATACTCTTTTGCCGGAGGATATCCGTCTGCAGAGACCTTCCCGTTGGAAGAGATCAGAAAGACCATGTCTGAAGTTATCGACAAGTATGCCGGAAGAGCATTCCAATATGGTGCAACTCAGGGTGTACCGGAACTCCGTCAGGCTGTTGCAGAAAGATATGGAGTGCCTGTCGAAAGGGTTCAGATCACATCATCTTCCCAGCAGGGTATTGACGTGTGTACACGTGTCCTGATAAATCCTGGGGACGTCATCCTGACTTCAAACCCGTCTTATCTGGGTGCGATTCAATCCTTCAAATCATATCGTGCAGATATCAGAGGTATAGCGCATGATGAGGATCTGGAGGCTTTCAGACAGTCATATGAGGCTGTAATCGCAGACGTAAAGGCGGAAGGAAAGATTGTCAAGTTCCTTTACATGATTCCGGATTTCCAGAATCCTTCAGGTGAATCTCTTACCATTGAGGAGCGTCAGATGCTTGTAGCCTTGGCTCAGAAACACAATTTCCTTATTGTGGAGGACAGCCCGTACAGAGAGCTCCGCTACGAAGGAGACCACGTCCCTACCATGTATTCATTGGATCCGGACAGGGTCATCCATCTGGGATCATTCTCCAAGATCTTTGCTCCAGGTTTCAGGCTTGGTTGGGCGATTGCCCATCCTGAGATTCTGGATAAGATCTATGTGTGCAAACAGTCCCTGGACCTCTGTCCACCGATTTTTGACCAGTATGTTGCTGCTGAGTTCCTTTCAAGCGGAAGACTTGACGAGAATCTCAAGCATAGTATAGAACTTTACAAGGGCAAGAGAGACCTGCTTCTGTCACTCCTTGAAGAGCATATGCCTGAGGGTGTCAGATGGACTCATCCTGAGGGCGGCCTCTTCCTGTTCCTGACAATGCCGGAGGACTTCGATGCGGTCAGATTCTATGACAAGTCACTGGATGCAGGAGTCGCTTATGTGGCAGGAGAGTTTTTCCATCCGGACAGAGCCGGAAAGAATACGATGCGTCTGAACTTCTCCTTCATGAGTCCTGAACGTATTGCAGAAGGCGTGAAGTTACTTTCTAAACTGTTGAAAGATGAAATTTTATAAATATCAAAGCGCAGGAAATGACTTTCTGATCGCAGACAACCGCGACGGATCCATCGTTCTTTCAACAGAACAGATTGCGGCATTATGCGACCGCAGATATGGAGTTGGTGCTGACGGTCTCATGCTTCTGGATGCGCCGGAAAACGAACTTTCCGAAGATTTCAGGATGACATATTACAATTCCGACGGTTCCGGAGGAATGATGTGTGGAAACGGCGGCAGATGTATCGTAGCCTTTGCTGCTGATCGGGGTATAAAGAACTATCGTTTCACTGCAGCAGACGGTTTCCACCATGCGGTCATATCATTCGATGATTCACGCATGAAGATAGTGACCCTTCAGATGAAGGATGTGTCCGTTTATAAACATTACGATGTTCTTGAAGGCGTTGATGTACCTTCTGACGGCAGTTTCCTCGATACAGGTACACGCCATTATGTGCGCATAGTTAAAGGTATTGACAGATATGATGTCGTAGGAGAGGGAAGGGCAATCCGTTACGGTGCTGCCCAGCTGCTGCCGGTCGGTGTGAATGTGAACTTCATTGAACCGTCGGATAATGCAGTTCTCAAGGTCCGTACTTATGAGAAAGGAGTCGAGGATGAGACATTTGCCTGTGGTACAGGAATTGTTGCCTCGTGCATCGCCGCATTCAAGTCTGGAATAGAACCATCCGAGATCCTTGCAGATGGAGGAGTGAAATATGATGTGAGGGCCAAGCGCGACAGCTTGAGCGTCAGATTCAGACCGGGCGAAAATGGAATGGTCGCTGAAGATGTCTATCTTACGGGGCCTGCAACTTTTGTGGCAGAAGTAAATGTCGCAATGTAGAATATTTAATTATCTTTGTAGATATTGTAAAAATCAGATAAGTTTAATTTATGAAACGTTTATTTTTTATTCTTTTTTCTTTGATGATGGTTGTTTCATGTCTTGATGATGGATCGGGAATGGGACAGACATATACTACTGTGGCAGATTTTGAATATGGCAACAATGTTCAATTCCTTCCGGACAGTACATTCTTCAATACAAAGCAGCCTGCTGGTTTCGGCTATGATGTTCTGAATTTCTGTCATCAGCTGGATCCTACAAAGAGCAGGGTTGAAGGCGGATTCCTTCTTTCTTGCCTTGAGATGCCTAAGTCAGGAAATATACAGGGTCTGAACAATACATATAGACTGTATGCTTCGGAGCCGGAGAAGTATCTTAGTAACACATATACTGTGTATTATCAGAATCCAGAGCCAGCTTTCATGCCTGCTCACGATATCGTCTTTCCATTGACAGAAAACGGTAAATGTAAGATCGTCGGATTCTATGTTACAAACACTGCTGCTGTTGCAGAGTATGTTAAGGAAAACTTCAAGGAGGGTGACAATATCACGCTTAAGGCAACAGGATATTTGGGCGCTACCAACAAGGGAACCATAGAGATGAAGCTTGTTGATTTCACCGAAAAGAAGGATTCTATCGTTTCATCATGGACTCCATTTGAAATTGATGATTTAGGCTATATCGAGTATGTTGACTTCGAGATAACTTCTACTCAGCCGAATACTCCTGCATATTTCTGTATGGACATGCTGGTATATAGTGTGGAACTTGAGTATTAATATTTATAGGGATCATTATGAAAACGAATCAGGAATACAAGAATATGGCCCTCGCCGCGCTTAAGGGTAAGTGGGCTCCTGCAGTCCTTTGTGCTGTATTATATACTGTAATAGCTTGTGCTACATCTCCTGGTTTCATCTTCGTCATTTTAGTGTCCTATCCTCTCGGGGTAGGATACTATAATGTTCATAAGAATCTGCTTCTCACTGGTCGTGATACCATGGCTTCCGATATGTTCAGGATCGGTTTCACAAACTGGGCTCATAACCTCTGGGGAATGTTACTTATGACATTGTATATAACGTTATGGACGCTCCTTCTGATTGTTCCGGGTGTAATAAAGGCGTTTGCCTATGCAATGACTCCTTACATTCTGATTGATAAGCCAGAGCTGTCTGCAAATGATGCCATCAGCCTGAGTGAGGAAATGATGAAGGGACACAAGTTCGATTTCTTCTACCTCTCCCTCAGTTTCATAGGATGGGCATTTGTCGGTGTGCTTACCTTAGGAATCGGCTTCTTCTGGATTACTCCATACATCTATACGACATACGCCGCCTTCTATCAGGACGTGAAGGCAGAATACGAAACACGAACAAACTCTAACAACTAAATATTATCAGATTATGATCGGATTAATTCTTTGGATTATCGGACTTGTATGCTGCATTTGGTGCATCAAGGACGTTTGGCAGAAGCCAAAACTTGACACTGTGATCAAGATTATTCTCACTGTTGCACTCTTGTGCTTCAGCTGGTTGGGACTTGCCGTTTATTATTTCCTTCTTAAGGATAGACTTTAAAGAAGTCCTGCAGGAATCTGCATTATAATTTCAAGATTTTCCGGATCTACGGAAAGAATGAGATCTTCATGGAGCGGTATCATTACTGCTCCATTTTTTGTTTCCACCTCGATGCAAGGGTTGTTAGGAATGTCGATGAAGTCGGTGATTTCTCCCACTTCCTCCACTTCCATGTCGTCAGACAGGTCTTCTCCCACAGGTGCGAGCAGAATCCAGCCGATCAGGGCTGCGTATCCGTCTTCTTCAAAAGACACTTCCGGAAGTGATTCCTCTTCTACATAGACTGCCTTACCTGCGATTTCCTCAACATCTTCCATAGAACAGATGTCTGTCAGGCGGACGAGGGCCTTGGTGTTGCCCCTTTTTGTGAACGATTCGATAAAAAAAGGAACCGGCAGTCCATCGAATATGATGAACACCGGTTCGTTTAAGTTGATATCTTCAGGAGCGATTTCGCGGAAGCCCATGACGAGCTCCCCATCGGTACCGTTAGATTTCAATACCTGGGCAATCTGATGCAAGTTGTTTGAACCTGCCATACAGAATTACTCTGCGCTTTCAGTTGTTGCCTCCTCAGCAGCAGCCTCAGCAGCAGCGCGAGCAGCCTCCTCAGCCTCAGCCTTCTTCTTGGCGATAGCCTCAGCTCTCTCCTGATTTACCTTAGCCTCAGCCTCTACTGCAGCCTTGTAAGCAGCAGCGGCGTCCTTGCTGAGACCCTCTTTCTTTGCGTTTACCTTAGCGGCCTTCTCAGACTTCCAAGCAGCGAGCTTAGCGTCAGCCTGCTCCTGAGTAAGAGCACCCTTCTTTACGCCACCCTGGAGGTGCTTAGCAAGAAGAATACCCTCGTAAGAGAGGATACGCTTTGCAGTTGGAGTCGGCTGTGCACCTACGTTAAGCCATGCAAGAGCGCGCTCGTCGTTGAGAACGATAGTTGCAGGGTTTGTGTTAGGGTTGTATGAGCCGATCTGCTCGATGAAACGACCATCGCGAGGTGCGCGTGAATCAGCCACTACAATGTGGAAGAATGCGAAATTCTTCTTTCCGTGGCGCTGGAGACGAATTTTAACAGCCATTGTTAATCTGTTTTAAAAGTTAAATAAATAATACCTGTGTTTTCCTACCCGAGGAAAAGCGTGCAAAGGTAAAAAATAAATTTCAAATAACCAAATCTCTGTTATTCAGACTGTTTAATCTGTCTTGTGGGCCGTTTTTTGACGCGAAAAGAAGAAAATTTGCATTTTTTTTGAAATTTTTCGTAAAAAGATTTGCAAGTTTAGATTTTTGTCGTACCTTTGCAATCCCAATCAACGAAAGCGGTGGTGGTGAAATGGTAGACACGCTACTTTGAGGGGGTAGTGGGAGTAATCCTGTGCGAGTTCGAGTCTCGCCCACCGCACAATTTTACCGCCGAGGAAGTTTCGAAAGGAACTTCCTCTTTTTCTTTTATATAACATCCTGAAAATCTGTCGATTATATCGAAGAATGTGTTTCGCTTCTCAGTTCGATAAACAGATTTTTCGCCATCCCATAAAATTCCATCAGGAAATACTAAAAATTGAATTTGTCGCTTCGTCTCGCAGTCTGAATCGCACCATAAAGTGCTTATTTCTGAGCAAGTTGCCACTATTTCATCTATATCTTTATTCGAGTTCGATAAATCTCGCTGACAATCCTCTATTGATAGCAGGAGATTTCCCCGTCTCTCCTCTAATGTCTGGATCGTAATATTGAATGTTTCACTGTCAATCTCTCCTGTTCCGTACCTTATTCTACACTCCTTAATAGTCTTTTCAATGTCTGTCAGTTTCTTTTTCAGAGACGTCATTTCGCTCTTTCTTCCATCTTCTTCCTCTGACATCATGTTCTTTATAACCTTTTCAAATATAGGGAGCATGAATTTTGGCAAATCGTAGTGTGTGAGTAGTTCAGCATATTTCTTATGCATCTTATTAGCTGATATATTAGTCTTACACCCTGTTTTATTGCACTTGTAATATAGATATTCGTTCCCACCTTTCCTCTTGATATAAAATGTGAATGGCGTGTCATCAACAGCGCATCTTACATGTTTTTTCAATGGGCTGTCCTTAGTGTCTTTCTTGTGGATATATTTTGAACTCTTGCCCGAAATAATGTCTTGAATACGTAGAAATTGCGTGTAGGTTATTGCAGGTTCATGCACTCCATCCACAAGTTCATTCCCAAGAAACTTGCTCTTTATTTTGCCTGCATAGAACGGATTAGTGAAAATATGGTGAAGTGTTTGTTTTGTCATTACCAACCCTCTTTTCTCCAATCTGCTTAATATTTCATGATTTGGAACATTCTGCAATTTCCATAATAATGCCTTTCTAATCAGTTTTCCGTCCTCATTAAGCACACACATAGTATTTATGCTTTTACCTGTCTTAGTGTAGCCTAATGGGGCTTTTCTGCACCATACGCCACTTTTGAAACAATGTTCTCTACCTGATATGAATTTATCGGTTCTTATCTCATTGTCATATGTTGCAAATGTGAGGAGGGTTCTTGCGAAATTCATACTCTCCTTGTTAATTGTCTCCAAGCCAACTTTTACAGCGCATACGATTATGCCGAGTTCCCTTAATTCTTCTATCAGATTTATTGCTTGTCCTGCATTTCTTGAGAACCTATCAAACTCAGTAACTAATATATATTTTATATTGCAGTCGCTCTTGACGGCTTTAATCATTTTCTTAATCATTGGGCCCGGAGTCTGCGCACTTTCGTGCTTGCCTCCGAAATACCCTTTAATATTGAGGTTTTTATGTTTTGCATACTCCTCGCATTTTGACTTTTGGTCATCGAGACTTCCTCCATTCTCCTCTTGGTGTTTTGTTGATACTCTTGTCCATATCACACAATTATTTCCGCTTCTTATGTTTTTATAGTTAATCATCTTTTTCTGTCTTTATCTTCTTATTTCTTATACCGATACTTCCTAAATGTTTTAAGAAATCCAATACGATTTCCCTTTCCTCTTGTTTATATATTCCAATGCTGTCGAATAAATCATCATACTCTTTTTGCATTTCGTGTTAATGGATTATAGCAGTGCTTACGCACCTTATTCGCCTTTTGCTCCCTCCGCTATGGACGGTTCTTGTACGCAAGGACGGCTTTGCCCTTCTCCCTTGTGGGATTTGCTTGTATATATCTGTGTCTTTGAAATGGGAGTGCCCACTGGAAAAGCCCTGTGCGCGTGACCCCCGAAGCCCAAGTGCCGTTGACCCTCGAAAGCAAGTTTAGAATGACCCCTATAAAGTCCTAGCCGGCGGGGTCATTTTTATTTTGCCCTACTACTTATCTCCTTTACGTGCCTT
>JAFZFH010000020.1 GCA_017555965.1 Bacteroidales bacterium | reverse complement strand
GGTCAGCCAGACAACCAGCAGCGTGATGCAGACTGACAGCCTCCCTCCAAAGCCAGAGAGATCAGAACAGGAAAGCATGTTCAAATCTCTGGATAACATGTCCGTTCAGATGATCCGAGGAATGCACACCGGAATAGATGCAATTGATGGTAATCTGAACTTCGGACTCCTTGATTCATTGCTGACCGTCTCACTGAAGGATGCTGGACTGGACGGCCAACATAAGATAGAACTGATTACTTTCGCTGACTCTCTTGTGAATCTCAATGTCACAGTTGTGGAGAAAGGAGAACCGAAAATTCTGGCATCGCTCTGCACGGATGGATATGAACCAAGCGACAAGGCCATCACATTTGAATATGTCTTCGATGTTCAGGAAACGGCAATGTACAGACTGTGGATTGAGCCTATAGGAAAGTCTGTCCTTAAGCAGATGACCGGAATCCTTGTAGCCTCTGTACTGATTCTGGTTGTCCTTGTTTCAGTCTTCCTGTATCTGATACACGTCATCCGCACTCAGAAGTCTCTCGATGAGATGAAGTCTGACTTCACCAACAATATGACTCACGAGCTCAAGACCCCGATATCTGTCGCGTATGCAGCCAATGATGTCCTGCTGAATTTCCCTGATGAGGATTCACCGGAGCAGCGAAGGAAATATCTTGAGATATCGCAGAGCCAGCTGGAACATCTGAGCGGACTTGTCGAGCAGATCCTCTCCATGAGTATGGAACGCAGGAAAGGCCTGGTTCTGCACCGTGAAGACATCGATCTTGCTGCATTGGTCGATGATATTGTGGAAAAGCACAGAATGAAAGCGGAAAAGGATGTGACATTCACTGTTGACATTCATTCCGGCTTCATCGTCAATGCGGACAGGATGCATCTGAGCAACATCCTGAACAACCTGATAGACAATGCCGTGAAATATTCCGGCGAAAGCGTCGCAATAAACATTGCTGCCGAGGGAAACAGACTGGCCGTCAGTGATAACGGTATAGGAATGTCCGCATCGGACCTGAAGCATATATTCGAGAAGTTCTACCGGGCCCACACCGGCAATCTTCACGATGTGAAGGGTTACGGCCTCGGACTGTATTATGTCCATAGCATCGTAGAAAAGCACGGCTGGAGCATCACCGCGCAAAGCGAACCAGGCAAAGGCACTGTATTTACAATTTACGGACTGTAACGTCATCCCCGACTTGATCGGGGATCTAAATTTGACATAATGAACGACACCATCAACATACTCCTCGTAGAAGACGAACCAGACCTCGTCCTGATAATCCGCAACACCCTGACCAGCCAGGACTTCAATGTCCGCACGGCTATGGATGGAGAGGAAGGACTGCGTATGTTCTATGCGGAAAAGCCGGATGTCCTGGTCGCAGATGTGATGATGCCCAAGATGGACGGATTCACAATGGTAAGGCAGATCAGGCAGACCGACCAACAGACCCCGGTCCTCTTCCTGACAGCAAGATCTGCCATAGATGATGTTGTGGAAGGCTTTGAACTCGGTGCAAACGACTATCTCAAGAAACCGTTCGGAATGATGGAACTGATCGTCAGGCTGCGCTCATTGGCAGGGAGAAGACAGGGGCAGGCCGTTACTGCTACCCTGGGATACAGGATCGGTGAATTCACATTCCACCCGGACACACTCCGTCTCAATCATGCCGGCACAACTGAAGAACTCTCACCACGCGAGGCAAAGATCCTCGAACTTCTCTGTGCAAGCAGAGGCGAGACCCTCTACACAAGACCTCTCCTTCTGGAAATCTGGGGCGACGATGACTTCTTCAACTCCCGCAGCCTTCAGGTATTCATCTCTAAACTCCGTCGCCGTCTCGAACCCGACCCACGCATTCGCATCGTGAACGTAAGAGGCGAAGGCTATAAATTGCTGGTAAACGAATAAAAACTCCGGTCAGAAGACTCACGCCCTCTGACCGGAATATTATATCAGATTTTATTATCAAAGCGTGATGGAGTCGCTTGGAGTTTCTTACTGTAGATTCACAGTATTTGATACATTTTTGGGATATTTTTTGGGATACGAAAATTAAAAAAGGCGCTACAGATACCTGTAACGCCTTTTTCAGCGGAGAGTGAGGGATTCGAACCCCCGGACCCGTTAAGATCAACGGTTTTCAAGACCGC
>JAFZFH010000019.1 GCA_017555965.1 Bacteroidales bacterium | reverse complement strand
GCATCGCCACTTTCGGTCATATAAGACAGCTCCGTGCAGTGAGTGACTCGCTGTATGACTCGTTCCAGACCATTGCAGACGGTAATGAGGAAAGGGCAAGCTATTACAATGAGAGCGGAAAGATGACTATTTCCCTGACAGCGTCTGAGGCTACTATCGGTAAGGATACCGTAAGGATCATCGCTTTCAATGATATCAGCAGCGAGATTGCTGAGAACGAGCAGCAGTCCTGGTCAAAGCTCATCAGGGTCCTGACCCATGAGATCATGAATACCATTACGCCTATCGCGTCGCTTAGCGACACTCTGCTGAGCTTCGAGGGTGTAGACGATAATATCAAGAACGGTCTCAGCACCATTTCCGAGTCATCCAAGGGCCTGATCAAATTTGTGGACTCATATAGAAATCTGACTCGTGTGGCTCCTCCTGTGAAGAAGGCATTCTATTTCAAGGATCTAGCTGAAAGAGTCATCAGTCTTACCAGAGAGCAGGCTGCGATGAGCGGAGCTATATGTACATATGAGGAAAAGTCGGAAGATATAATCCTGTATGCAGATGAGGGGCAGATCACTCAGATTCTCATCAATCTTGTCAAGAATGCTGTTCAGGCTGATGCCAGAAACATCGTTATCACTGCCCAGCTCACTCCGTCGGAGCAGACAGTCATCAGCGTCGCCAACGACGGTCTTCCTATCAGTCGCGAGAGCCAGGACGAGATCTTCGTTCCGTTCTTCACGACCAAGCAGGAAGGTACCGGCATCGGCTTGAGTCTTTCACGTCAGATCATGAGGTTGCATAATGGTTCGTTGACGCTGACTAAGAGTGATGAGGCGGGGACGGTGTTTACGTTGGTGTTTAGATAATCTATTTTATGGAGTTGAGGTATTCAATAATTCCCTCAACATGAGTGTCAATGATAGCTTGCTTACCAGCTCGACTCTGTAGATACTCAAGATCAGAATGTGAATCCATAAAGAAGTTCTCACTTAGTACTGCCACGCATAGAGTTTTTCTGAGCAGATAGAAGTTTTCTTCCCAGTCAGAGTCGTTGTCGGAATAGTCAGTTCTGATGCGTTTGCCTGGGAAGTTTATTATTGCAGCTTGGTAGAGGCATTCTGCTAGTTTGTCGGATTGGGTTTGGCCTTTGGAGGTGTAGCAGCTCCAGCCGGTGGCGTTCATCCATTTTGAGCCGTTTCCCGCGGCGTTGACGTGGATGCTGACGAGGATGACGTTGGGATGCCCGGTCGGTGCCGGGCATGACGAACTCGCAGAGCAGGCGGCATTTACGCGGCGGACTCTTTCATTCAGTGATATATCTTCTTCCTCCGGCACGAGGAGTTCTGCGTCATAGCCTTTGTTCTGGAGTTCTGCTACTATGCGCTTGGCGATTTCTCTGTTGTAGGTTGCTTCAAGGAATTTTCCGTCCGGGCTGCGTTTCCCGGTAGTGTTGAGGCCGTGGCCGTTGTCGATAAGGATTTTCATAATGCTGTCTGGGGACAGCTCTGGGATTCCGTGGGAGATCCCCGGTCAAGCCGGGGATGACGGGGCAAAGGTAATAAAAAGCGGTAACTCCGTGATGGAATTACCGCGAGAAATAGTTACTTGAGTGTGAATTATAAAGATAACTATTTTATGAGTTTTGGATCCTCTGATGCGAGTTTAGCGAAGTTCTGTTCTGCATTCCTGGCAATCAAGACTGTCAATTGTTCTTCTGCAGTACGACGCAGGATGGTGAATCTATCTTCTTTTGATACTCCTTGCTTGATTAGTTCTGCATTGAGGGATTCTATGTTTGAGAGGACAATCAGCTGGTTGATTGTGGCTGTGTCTCTGATGTT
>JAFZFH010000114.1 GCA_017555965.1 Bacteroidales bacterium | reverse complement strand
TTCTGCTCTAGCATCATTCTCTATATCGAACATCTTCTTTGTGCCCTCAGAAGTGTTCTCCCACACCATGGTGTTGGTGATTGAGATAGTTGTAGCCACCTTCACGACATCCTCACCGGCTCCGATGAATGAGAACATCCAGCCTTCTTCCTTGCACTCGTCGATAAGCTTTGAGACGCCCTTTGCATCCCACTCCTTTGATGAGTTTTCATAGCCGTCTGTGATGATGGTAACCAATACGGCAGCATCCTCTACATCGGCAATCTTCTTCTTGAGGGTCTTCACCGTCTTTCCGATGGCATCGAAAAGAGGAGTACAGCAGCAAGGGTCGTATTTCTCCTTGGTGAGCTTATCTGCGTCCTTGATCGGAGTCATGTCGTAGATCATATCGATGCCGCAGTCGCAGAATGCAGCGAGCGATACGAAGTGTTCCTGGGTCTCCAGGAACTTGAGCTGGGTAGCCTTGATGCTTCCGAGCGTCTCGTTATAGCCGTTGATGGCCTCGGTGCGGATCGATTCCATCGAGCCGCTCTTGTCGAGAATCACAAGATTGTAGACTTGGGTTTTGGTAGGTGTGTTCATCATACTTTGATTTTAAAAGTTAAACTCTATATCGCTACACGATTCACATCGTCACTGCAAAGGTATATATCCGTTGTGCCAAAGTATGTTACTTACAAGGCTTGTAAAGATTTCATATATAATGGACTTCATCATAGCTTTGCAGAAACGAAACAACTCAAGCATATGGAAAGGATAAAAGCAGAATTAGAGGAACTCATAGCAACAGGTTATGACTTTGAAGCCATGATGGACATCGGAAACGGATGGGAACCTTATGAAGGATGTACTCAGAACCTCTTGATGATACTTGAGGATCCCGATACCAAGGTTCAGATCATTACTGGTGACTCGAACCTTTATCAGGAAGGAATCCGACGATATCACGTGACACTTCCTGAGTGGTGGAGAACAGGAACTATAGCATTAAGCTTTGAGGAGTCTGAATTATAACAACGATTAAAATAAATATCTTATGTGCATGCGACCATGTGGCCCCGTAAGACATCATAGAGGGTCTAGAAGAAAGACTGTAAAGCCAGTCACAGAGACAGCGGTAATTTATCCGACGGAGTCTACCATCACCCTCACGCGTGACGGCCGAATCAAGTCAGGTAGTCATGTTATCGGTCAGTGGACCAAGGATGAAATCTATGAGGGCGGGTTTCATTTTAGACCAATATACTCTGGCCATGGCAAGGTATGCTATACTGCGAGTATTCCTGGTAAAGAGCCTGTCATATGTACCAGAAAGAAGGATTTGTATCCGGAAATAGCCCGCGTATGTCGGGGTGGCGTAAGCTTGAAGGAATAAACAGGAAAACATTCTGGGTCAATAAAAATGCCTTTGTATTTTCTAGATTGAGCATTAATTCATAACTTTGATGGTATCCGAGAACGAAAAAAGTGAAATTTCTTGTTACTTTTTTCTGGTTTTCGGATAGTCTTGTATATATGGTAATACACTCGAAGATGAAATTGATATTTAATCCTTACTATGATCAGCCCCTCTACACAGGAGTAGATGAGGGTTGTACATTGGGTGAGAAGTATGTCGGTCCTCTAGGACTTCTTGGTGAATTGGAACTGCGTGCTGGCTTGTCTAGACTGTATCCAAGCCAGCCTACACGAATTCTCGATTATTGTGAAGCATTAAGCCAGTGCGGAAAGGACTCAGCTGATCCAGACTCCCTGTTCTACTGGAAGTCATTCGGCGTGGATATGCTGAACGTATCCCGCAGGCTTCTTGAATGGAGAGATGCTCTTGTATATGCCGGCATAAAGGACCTTGAGGCTATCCCGGAAGGTATCAGCAACGGAGCCAGAGCTATCCTCTCAGATATTCTGGATGTAGAGGAGTACTTCAAGGATGAGAACTCGATAGGGGACAGATGGGCACGCCTTGCCAAGGAAAGTGACTACCTCGCTTCGGACTGGATCATTGAGGTCAGAATGAAGGAAGAGCTTGTTGATCCTGTAATCCTCAGTTGTCTCAAGAACTCAGGTGCTACATGCAGCTTCATCAGCGATCTTCCGAAGATTGATCATAACGTCACTGTGAATAAGTTCGCTAATCTGGTGGACGGATATCAGTGGGCGCTCACTCAGGAGAATGCGCAGGAGAGTGTATACGTCAATAGCGACAATGTATCCTTGAATGGAGTCCTTGCCTCATTGGGTAAGGCAAGCGTAGGTGCTGAAGCATCCGGTGTCTATACTCAGATTTCGCAGCTATTCTCTTCTGGAATGAAGCTCTTCATCAGTCCGGTGGATTATGACGCGTTGGCTTCATACTTGGCTGTTCCTATACATCCGTTGAATGATTATATCGTTTCGGAAGACAAGACCCTGCGTTATGCTCTCCTTTCGCACCTTACAGCTCAGGGAGGATTCGGAAAGAACGAGAGAACTGAATGCGACTGGAACAGTATCATAGAGGCTGCTAAGCCAGAGGATGGACGCAAGAGTGTCATTCCGCTTGAATGCTGCCTTGGCCAGTGGGACAAGGGGGCGACTCTCTCTGCCATTGAGGCATATTGTGAGGAGTGGTCAAAGTGGTGTGCAAGAAAGGCTGCAGGTACTCCGGACAGCGTGATAGCCCAGCAGCTTCTGACCGTAAAGGATAGTTTTGATGTGCTGCCAAAATTCTTGAAGCTTACCAATAAGGAGAAGTTTAACGAAAAGGATCTGTTGGTGAACGTTGCTTCTGCCGCAGCGTTCTGCACTTATACTACAGACGTGCCTATGCTCGGTTCATTGGATATCGTGACTGACATAAGGGCTATTGCTGCACCATGTGACAGAGCCGTTTGGATGGACTGCTATGATCAGGGAATGGCAGGAGATCAGTATTCGTTCCTGAATGAATCGGATATCAATCTCATGAATGCTGCCGGAATGATGATCCCTACCTATGACAAGCAGCTTCAGGCAGAGTCAGTGGCCAAGCATCTCGCATATTCATATGTCAAGGATGAACTGGTAGTCCTCACACCGGAAAAAGTGGAGTGCAGAAAGAGCTATCCACAGCAGATTCCGCATTGGGACGGAGAGGTTATTGATATGACAGATTGGACACCGACAGGAAAAGAAACCGAGGTTGTTGATGCCAATACCCAGGAAGTTCTGCATAGAGTGACATCTACAATATTCAAAGGGATTGATACCCCTAAAGAAGAAGGTGGAATCGGCAGAAACTATGAGAGTTTCAGCAGTCTGGACATGCTGATCCAGAATCCGTTTGACTATGTGTTGCAGTACGTCTTCAAGTGCAACGAGACAAGCAGAACAAACCTCTCTGCAGTGAAGGGAAATGTCGTGCACAAGATGTTCAATAATGCGGTGCTTGAGGCCGGTAATGATTGGAACAAGATCAAGACTTCCCTTGTGGATAACTTCGACGAGAACTTCGATAAGGCTGTGAATGAGGTCGGAATTGAGCTGTTGTCTCTTAACAACAGACTTACATACAACCTCTTCAAGAACGTTATCAAGACCTGCAGCATACCATCATTCATCAAGATTGTCGAGGATAACCATCTCACTGTTGTGGGAAGCGAGGTGGATATCATGGTCGAGTTCGATCAGATAGGAAAGTTCAATGCCAAGATAGACATGGTTCTTCAGAATCCTGAAGGCAGATACGTAATCATGGACTTCAAGTGGACAGACGGAAAGGATAAGAAGAGGGAAGAAGAGATAAAGAACAATATGGAGATGCAGCTCGCCCTGTATGCCCAGGCTGTCAGACAGCATTTTGGAGAAGGTGATGATTCATGTGTTGAAGCCATTGGTTACTTCATGCTAAGACAGGGCGTATTCATTACTGAGTACCAAGGTCTTAAGAAAAGCAAAAAGGTCAAGGTCGTTCAGAAGCAGAACACTGACTCGATCTTTGACATGGTAAAGAAGTCATATGAGTTCAGAATGAAGCAACTCATCGGAGAAGACGGCGAGTCTGTGATTGAGGAAGGAGAGCAGATGAAGGTTGGCGAACAAGGTATCGAAGGATACCATGATGAGGGAGACAGGTTCCCTCTGAAGGGTATTACCGTGAAGGTAAAGGGTGGTTATACCGGAGAGAAGTCGACCACTTACGGAAAGAATGTTGTTTTGAAAGGAATGCTTGAGTAATATGGGAAATATACAGTTTATCAATGCCGGAGCGGGTTCTGGAAAGACCTATACGCTTACAAAGTTGTTCTGCAAGCGATTGGCCGAAGGTGCCAAACCGTCAGAATTTGTCCTTACAACCTATACCAAGGCTGCTGCTGATGAGTTCAGAAGCAAGATCAAGGCTAGGCTGATGGAGGAAGGTATGAATGACATGCTTTCATTGGTCGAGTCGGCTCAGATCGGCACTATCCACTCTGTGGCACAGTCATTCATTGAGAAATACTGGTATCTTCTTGACATGTCACCCGCATTGGCCATCAAGGAGGAAGATGAGATGAAGGCTTTCAGAAGCCGTGTTCTGGATACTGTCGCATCTGAAGAGGATCTTGCGTTCTTCTATGATTACGCAACCAAGCTGGATGTGAAGAAGCAGGTTAACAACGCTTCGATTCTCGACCCTGACTTCTGGAGGGATATGGTCCTGGAGTTGGTAGACAAGATGAGGCTTTATGGATTTGAGAGCGGATTGCTCGATAGTTTCAAGCAGTCATCCGTTGAGATCGTGAAGGATGTCTATCCGGCATATACGATGAAGATGGATGAGATGAAGAATGCGGCTGGAGAACTTCTGGCATTTTTCAACACTTTGAAGAAAACATCCCAAAAGCCGGCTTTGGAAGCCTGGAGTGAGGTGTTCGTGCCATTCATCGATGAACCTTCATGGGAGAGATGTCTTCCACTTCTTAAGGTTATGGAAAAGACGGCTGTGTGGGTTCAGACAGCTCCGCAGGATATGTTTGACATCGTAAGGAAGTATGCGCTCTCGCATATTCGTGAGCAGGCCTTGGAGTGTGTTGAAAGAGTGTTTGCTATCGCTGCACGTCTTCTTGATAAGATCAGTGAGTTCAAGAGGGCAGAAGGAGTGCTGGAATTCTCAGACCTCGAGGTTCTCTTCCTCAAGCTTTTGTCGTACGATTCAGTAAGGACTGACCTTGCAGACTCAATCAAATACGTGTTCGTCGATGAGTTCCAGGATGTCAGCCCTATCCAGCTGAAGATCTTCCAGACCCTTAGTGAGATAGTTGGGGAGAGCTGCTGGGTGGGTGACCCTAAGCAGGCAATCTACGGATTCAGAGGCAGTGACTCATCGCTGGTGAACTCAGTGATTACCTCAATGAAGGAAAACGTGGAAAAACTGGAGTTTTCACATCGCTCACTTCCGCAGCTTGTTAACGCATCGAATGATATCTTCATCAATTCTTTCGCTTTGCTGACGGATTCGGAGAAGCTTGAAGAAAAGTATGTGAAGCTCGATCCATGCGAGAAGAAGATTGCCGAGCAGGCAGCCTATGGCGATTCATATATCGCTCAGCATCAGTGGTGGCTATCTGTGCCAACCAAGGCGGGCGCAGAGAGTTCCGACACAAAGAACGCTTCTAAGGTATATCCGGCAGTGGCAACCAAGCTTTGGAATATCTTTAATGATAAGAAATACAAGGTGACTGATACCGTGGATGATAAGCCGGTTCTCAGAGACTTGAGGTATGGAGATGTTGCCATCCTGACTAGAAGCAATAAGGA
>JAFZFH010000113.1 GCA_017555965.1 Bacteroidales bacterium | reverse complement strand
GTTTGTATTTTGGATGCTTCGTTATATCAAACTTATCACTGAGAAAAGGTCTCACGCCTCTAAGCTGCAAAATACATTTGCCGCCGTCCATGACAGCGATCTCGTCCTGAGACATCAGTTCTTTACCGACCTTCTGATAGTTCAGTCCGTAGGAATTGTTGGTTGATCGGGTTTCCGAAGTGTTGTAGAGGTCAATGGTTTCCTTGCCAAGCACCTCACTGATCTCTTTCAGGGTGGACTTTTCCTTGCCACCGAGGAAGAGCGTCACATCACAGTTGCCGACAATGGTATCGGCTGCATCCTTGTAGATGGTCTTGAGCTGAGACTGTGACTGCAAGATGATGGATGCGGAAATCTCTCTGCTTCGGATGGTTGCGATGAGCTTATCAAACTTCGGGATTTGACCGATGTTGGCGAACTCATCCAGAAGGCAGCGCACATGAACGGGCAGTCTGCCGTTGTAGACATCATCTGCCTTATCGCAGAGAAGGTTGAACATCTGCGAGTACATGATTGCCACCACAAAGTTGAAGGTGTCATCGGTGTCGGAGATGATAACAAAGAGAGCTGTTTTGCGATCTCCGAGGGTATCAAGCTCCATTTCGTCATAACTCATCAGCTCTCTCAGTTCAGCTATGTCGAAGGGAGCAAGTCTCGCGCCGCAGCTAATCAAGATCGACTTGGCAGTCTTACCGGCTGCCAGCTTGTACTTCTTGTACTGCTTCACGGCGAAGTGGTCAGGCTCACGAGCTTCAAGCTCGTCGAACATGATGTCCACGGGGTTTTTGAAGCTCTCATCATCCTCTCTGGCTTCGGAGGCATTGATCATTTCGAGCAAGGTAGTAAAGTTTTTCTCGTGTTCAGGTGCTTCGTACCAGATGTAGCCGATGAGGGCTGTGTAGTAGAGCTTTTCTGCCTTCACCCAAAAATCTTCGCCGGACTTATCGCCATCTCCCTTCGTGTTGACGATGATCGTATTGACCAGCTTGAGGATGTCTTTTTCAGACCGGATGTAGGCAAAAGGGTTATAGTGCATGGACTTACGAAAATTGATGGTATTCAGGGACTTGATAGCGTAGCCGTTTTTCTCAAGCATCTTGCCGCATTCGACCAGCACTGTTCCTTTCGGATCGGTGACAACATACGAGCTGTGCATCTGCATGAGGTTGGGCTTTACGAAAAATCGGGTTTTACCTGAGCCTGAGCCACCGATGACCAGGATGTTCTTGTTTCGAGCATATTTCGGCTGCTTCGGACGGCTGTTCATCGTCAGAGCCTCCGTCTGAGTGAGGATCACATTGTTGGCGAAGTCATCATCCATGTACGGTCTGATGTCCTCCGGTTTGCCCCATCGGGCAGATCCGTATTCTTCACCTTGACGGAACTTCTTGCGATTTTTGCCCTTCATGTAGACTGCCAACTTGAGCAATGCTCCTGCCGCTACACCGATGAGCAAGTCAATCGAATTGAAGCTGGGCAACGGATTGGCAAATGCGCTGCCGAAGTTTGCAAAGCCTCCGGTGAGCTTGCCTAAGAGATCATCGCCGGGTGCCAGCCGAAAAACAGCGGAGAGTTTGTTCACGAAATAGAACGCGAACACATACGGGAGGTTGAGAAGGATGAGCCTCTTGATGTCGAGCTTCTTTTTCATAGCTCAACGCCCCGATCCTTGCTCTTGACCTTGACCTTCTCTTTGTGCTGCGCTTTCGCTTGCTCTCTGCTACGGGAGAGCTTCTGCTTGAGGGAAGGCTTGTCATGTTGTTTGACCTTTTTTGCGGAGAACTCTTTGAACGCCTGAGTCATCACATCCACATCGCGTCCCTTGAAGAATACAAGGTATCGCGGAGGCTGCTCTGAGGTGTCCTTCTTGAGAGCGTAGTCAATCCCGTACTTGTTGGCTGTACGCTCAAAAGCCTTGATGTTTCCGTCGGTCACTTCGATGTTGCTGATGGCGGCATTCTGTTCAACGAGATGCTTGATGGACTGCTTGCCCCGATAAGTCTTCGGTTGGGAGGCATTTTTCTGAGCCTTCTCAATTTCCTCCACGAACTTCTTGAGAGCTTTGTCCAGCACCTCAGCAGAGATTTTGCCGCCCTTAATGGCTATGGCAACAACTTTTGCATTTACTTCATCCTGCATAGGGACCTCCTTTCTGAAAATTGCCGGGGCTGACCGACGCTAAGGCGGCACACCCCGAAGATAAATGATGATCATGCTTGATACCTCCTTTCCGGCATAAAAATAACCGCAGAGCGTGAGCTTGCGGTCTTACCATCTCCCATGAAAATCATGGTTTACCTGAGCCGTGTAGTAGTTGTCAATCGTGACCGGAGCATTGTAGAGAGCCGTCAGAAGGTAGGCTCTGATATTCCGAATGTCGGATGGGCAGTTCTCCATTGCATGAAAGACATACTCTATGTGGCTGCTATTCAGTTTTAAGAAACGGGACTTGACCACCGCTTGAGGCATATCCTCTCCGTTGATTCTGATGGTCTTATTTGAAGAGCAAACAGCATCCAGCATGATTTCTACGATCTCAGCAAGACGCTCTCCGTTAGGACATCGGCTCATGATCTCATATTCGATGTTCTCTTCAATAATCTCTTTATAACGC